>JAPCJU010000172.1 GCA_027886795.1 Nitrososphaerota archaeon
AGAGAAGCGTCGATTACGTTGCGGACAACATCGGTATCAGGTACGGAACTCCTGAGCTCGAGCACCCTGTCGAAGGTGTGCTGGTGTATTCACCCGACCACGAAACTAAAGTCCTGTTCGAGGGCGCCGGATACATCCTCAATCGAAAGATCCTCCCGAAGCGACAAGTCGAGGACGCCAAGAGGCTCGGGGTCGAATTTGCCTTCAACATATCGTGCGACAGGCTGTATGCCGAAAATGGATTTGTCAGGGGGATTACCGGGCGGACTCTGCCCGATGGCAATCCGTTCAAGAAAACCGCCAAGATGGTTGTCGATGCAGCGGGAAATGCGACAATTCTGCGGCCAAACCTACCGTTCAAGTCCAAGATCGAACTGAGCATTGATCGGGACGATCTTGAAAGCACCGGCAGATACATCTTCGATTTCGAAAGCGGCGATGAAGATCCTACGTGGTTTGATTCACGATATGCCCTAATCCATCTCGATCAATATCTAGCTGCTGGAGGTTATGCTTGGACGTTTCCTAAAGGAAAGAACAAGGTAAACATCGGTCTGGGGGTTCAGAAGAAGGCGCTGGACGAACGGAATAGAAAATTTGGGAAGACAGATGGCTTGCAAGAACTAATCGATCAGTATGTAAAGATGAACAAGGCGCTCAAGAATCCCGTCCAATCGCCGGATTCTGATGACACCGGAAATACCAAGGGGAGCTGGCAGGTTTCCGTGAGAAGGCACAATGATTGTCTCGTGGCAAATGGATACGCGATGGTCGGAGATGCGGCGTGGATGGCGCGGCCCATAGACGCGGGTGGAATAGGCCCATCAATCTATGCCAGCGTGATGCTGGGCCAGGCGGTCGCGCATGCCCTGGAGGCAAACGACACGAGTGAGGAGGGTCTTTGGCAGTACAACATCGACTACATGAGGCACCACGGGTACCAGATGGCGAGCTTCGAAGTCCTGAGAAGATACCTGCAAACTCTAACGAACGAACAGATAAGCTACGGCATGAAATACTTCCTTTCAGAGGATGATATTTCGAGCATAGTCAACAGAGAACATCCGAGGTTCAGCCGCCTCAGATTTTTGAACCCGGCGATGATGGTTCGAATAGCAAAGGAGCCAAGACTCGCGCAGGGGTTGAAGCACACGGCCGACTCGAGCGAGGAGTTGATCCATCACAACATGAATTATCCCGAGAAACCAAGCGGGTTCGACGCCTGGAAGGCGGAATTCATGAGGAAATTGGACGTCGCTTTCAAGTTCTAACAATCAAAGTGTTTCAAGCCGCAAGACTATATCGGACGGCGTTACGTAATTTTTCCAAAGAAGGAAAATCAAGATTGGGCTTTACGCCATATTTGCTTACATTGAGGGCTCGGCATTGGTTGTTCTATCGAAACGTTTACCACAATTGGAGATAGAAACACCCCTTGAAAACAACAGAAGAATTCACAAGAGAAGTACGATACGAGATTTATTCCTGCGCATTCTGTGATTTTGTCCAGAGTTCAATGGGGAGTGAAACTCTAGAACCGATAGATGAGAAAAAGTACCTCTTCCACCTGAAGCACGTCCACAATCTTGAGCGTTAATCGCTCTTGATTTGACTCGAAATATCAACAGTTTTTGTCTGATACAGTACTCATCGTTGTCTCTAACTTCTTTCCTTAGAAATTC
This sequence comes from Nitrososphaerota archaeon, assembly GCA_027886795.1. Lineage (GTDB taxonomy): Archaea > Thermoproteota > Nitrososphaeria > Nitrososphaerales > CADDZS01 > DATLTL01. Next base: position 1,683 of record JAPCJU010000172.1, read on the forward strand.
TTACTATTCTTGCACAGCACTTTCAAACCAGATCTCGTCTGCTTCTTCTTCGGAATCTTCTTCTTTTTCTCGAATGCCTTTGATCTCAGTTATTTTGAAGGGCTTCTTTTCGGCAACAGCGGGTGGCGATAAAGTTTCATTAGTTTGCTTTGTCGAAGTATCCGGGATGATTTCCTTTTCTTCCTGCTTAGGGGAAGTATCTGGTATAGGCTTCTTCACTTCAGAATCCTTACTGACAGGTTTGGGCTGATCGTGGAGAAGCTCGGGCAAAGTCTCACTTTCCGGGTTCTCTTTTTCCGCTCTTTTAGTAGAAGGTAATTTTGGCGCACGAGGTTCTGGCGCTTTAGTTACATTTTCGGTCTTACCCGACTGTCCCAAGACTATCATCGGTCTTTCCCCCTTTCCGGCAGGAATCACGTCAATTTCAAGCGCATCAAGCTCAACCGATCTTATCACCTTCTCCACTTCTTCGAGCGCCTTAATTCCGACGGATTCTTGAGGTTTTTCAGCTACAGGCTCGATTCTTTTGACTTCAGATCGAATTTCGGCAAGCATTATTGCGAGAGATCGGCTATCCTGACTGTATACCTCCTCTGCTATGGTAAACTTCTTTTTCTTCAAGCCCTCGATTAGACCCGCTGCGATGCCCTGGACAAAGTAATTACTCGTAGCCTTGCCCGAATAAATGGGCGGATCGATGATGGACACCCGTACGAATGAGGTCTCAAATTTCCACTCAACCGATCCCCAACCCGAAGCCTTTAGGTAATCCTTGACGTTTTCCTGGATCGCTTCTTCGGGAAGACTTCCTAATTTCTCCCTGACCTGCCTTATGACATCGATGGCATAGGCTCTACCGACGTCCCTGAGCGCCAGGTTGGATTCTTCTGAATTGAGACGGTTTTGGAGTAGAAATGTAAGATTGGAGTCTACTGAAACAACCCTGTTTGTAAGCATGATTGTGAGTGGAAATAGAAAGCTGTCAAACATCCTGTTTTTCAGGCAGACGGCCAGAGCGTTCTTGACGAGTTTTATGCGCCTCAGCTCGATAACCAGGTCGTCAGGAGTCACGCTGACCTCGCTCAGATCGCAGGAGACGCACAGTGTGAATTCCCGGCTTCTTCCGTCCACGTAACCTGTCTGGGAAAGAATCTTCGCTCCCCTTTTGTGCAAAGCGTTGAGGATTTGAATCTGAATACCTCGCTCATCACGCCCGTAAACGAGAAAAGAATAGGTTTGTGATGTGCCCAAAACGAGGTTCCCGATGTTGTTCGGGTAATATTCTACCGAGGAGAGACGCGGTTTCCCCGCATGGAACAAGCTCATACCGCTTTTTCCTACAAAGCCACAAGTGGAGTGATATCCAATTATAGGGTTATGGACGGCCGATTCATATTCGAGTTTAGTTAGTTAGTGGAAAGTCAGAGTTCAGTTTTGAATCGGACTAGTTGCCTTTAATGATTGAATGAATTGCTAGTCCCTTCCAAAAACTCAAGAAAGGCCAGGTGGAGGCAGGCCAGCCCTGAAATGGGTAGCAACAGCATGTAACAGGTCATGTTCAGATTATGTTTAATTGACAGCCATATGAAGAATGAAATTACACTTGCCAAAGACGTCAAAACGCAATCGAAAATCAACAACGGCAACATCCGTCGATTTATCCGAAGACAGTGAATTTGACACATCTGCCACGATTTTGAGGGTTAATTCTCGACAGG
>JAPCJU010000173.1 GCA_027886795.1 Nitrososphaerota archaeon
ATTTTTTGAGTCTCTCATTCAGAAAGGTCCTCAGAGTTCGGCTGCGGTTTCAGGCAGGGAGGATCGAGAGGGTCGAGGAGGAAGTGGTCGAGCCTGAAATTAGCGAATCGCATTTTAGGGCAAGGGACGGGCTCTTGGAATTGTATTCATACAGCGCGAGGCAGCGAACGGCTCTTGTAAAATCCCTAAGTGAAGCATTCGGAGAAGAATCGGTATCAGAACTTTACTTGACGAAAGACGCCATGAAAAGTCTGATGGCAGAAGCGATTGAAATTACTTCGGTCTCACTCACGGGACTGGGAAATCCGTTCTTTAGCGACGCGAGTTTTTCAGGAACTGATCCCGCGAACTCGAAGACGTACAAGGAACTCTTGGGGTCAGGAGAAATAAAGTCCTTCAGGGCAAAATTTCAGACGGCGTCTCAAGGAGAGGATGCCGGATCTCCTCCGCTTTTGGCGAGCGTGGCAAGCAGCAAATGCAAGGTGAGAATTTATGGGGGTCAGGCACCCATTGCCCAAAGCGACATCGAGGATTTCGTCGAGCGGGTGGCAAACATTTCATCGAGTTCTGAAAAGCTGAAAGAACTGGCTAGTTAGTCCAAGAGCTTTGAAACATAAACTCCGTCGTCTAGATAACCTCTTTTCCTGTAGTATTCTCTTGTGCCGACGGCAGATATCACGATGATCTTTGATTTGGAGAATTCTTCCTTTGAAATCCGCTCTGCTTCTCTGAGAAGAAGTGATCCGAGACCTCTATGCTGTGATTGGGACGAGTCACGGGTCTGCTCGCCAATTGGCACGACAGGCCCATACACGTGGATCTCTCGCACGAGAGCAGATTTCGTCCCTATTATTTCGGGTCTATGTTCGAGTCCAGAGGGGATCCGTAGCCTCAAAAACCCGTGGAGCGTACCGGTTTCCTTTGCTTCATAAGATAGGAAAATTTCTTCTCCACTGGAAGCTTGGTAGTCGATCCTCTTCAAAACAATAGTACTTTTCATCTCCAATGTTCTGTGGCCCACTTCGCGACACCTGATGCATCGGCACTCCAGATTTCTCTCGGTCATCTCGTCTAGGATTATCTGTCGAAGATTTCCGGCCTTTGTTCCGACGACGATCTCCTCTTTGGGAATCTCCCTCTGAATCCTCATGATGCGGACCCACGGCGGAACCTGGCTTTTGAATTTGCAAAGGATTTCCTTGAGCTGATCCAGACTGTACGGCTTGTATCGCCCTAATTTGAATTGTTGATAGAGGGCCGTTCCTTCTACAACCAACGTTGGATAAATCTTGAGCATGTCGGGTCTGTACTTTTCGTTTTCAAATAGCTGCAACAAATCTTCAACATCTTTGTCGGGATCAGATCCGGGAAGGCCCGGCATCATGTGAGCGACCAGTTTGAGACCTGAATCTTTTGAGACACGAAACGACTCAATAGTGTCAGAAAGCGTGTGCCCCCGATTCACCAATTTCAATACTTCTTCTCGAAGCGACTGGACACCTATCTCGACCCGAGTAGTCCCGTAAGATAACAAAGTGTCCACGTGGCTCGGACGGCACCAGTCCGGTTTCGTCTCGATAGTGAGGCCGACGCATCTATGCACAGATGTTTCATTTAGTTTCATTGCCATTTGAAGGGAGTCAGATTGCACCCCAGAATTGAGCGCGTTGTAGCTATTTTTTACGAAATCTAACTGATAGCCTTTAGGCATTGCTAGGATCGTTCCCCCCAAAAGAATGAGTTCAACCTTACTCGTGTCGTGACCGTTGGCATCGAGAAAAGTAATCATGTCCGAGACCTGCTTTTGCGGATCATAATCCCGCGCCATTCCAAAAGCGGCCGCGGGTGAATTCTTTGTGTAGCTTTGGGGAGTCCCGAATCGTACCCCTCCGGGGCAAAATGTGCATGTACCATGTGGACAGTCAAACGGCATAGTAATGAGAGTGACAACGGCAATGCCGGATACTGTTCTTATCGACTTTCTCCGGAGACGGCGTTCGAATTTTTTTCTCATTCCGGGACTGATGAATGCAAGGACATCTGCATTTTTCGGTACAGTCTCAAGTTTGAATTCTTTGCAGATCTGTAGCTTGAGCCTCCAAATCTCTCTATCGTCAAGGCTTTCACCTGCGCCCTCTGAAAGTTCTAATCTCCTTGCGATTTCGCGACAGGCTAGAGCCTTGTTGTCGTCATTGCTCTGGAGATTCAGCAACAGAGATCTGACCATTGTCAGTTGTATCGCCATATCAATCTTATACCCTCTGACAGTCTAATTTTCTCAGAAAGCAAGAGAGATGAATAGTCCTCAACGGTACAGCCGGTTTCCTAGCGTTTTCTCGAGAAACTGGAAAAAATTTGTCTACATTGGAATCGTAGAAATTATTCTTGTTTCACTTGCAATATGGACAATAGTTTCCCCCTCGTATCTTGTTGTGCAAGATCCATCTCAAATATCCGATTCACTTTTCCAGTTTGCAAAGGTTCGAGAGGTAGTCAACTTTGTTGACGGGGAGGGAACGTATGCCTTTCTTTTCGGAATGGATTTCAATAACACGCTTAGCCACGGCATACCAACAATCGTCGAGGTCTTCGCTTCGCTAATCACTCAACACTCAGGCTCAGCTTTCATTAAGGGAGTAGCTCTTGAAGTCATTGATGCGAATGTTTTGATCGATGGGGTCCAGAATTCAGGTGTGAATCATAGATTCACGTACCATTCCAATATTCTAATTGACTACCTTTCGTTCGTGCAGAACAACGATACATCTGGGTCACACAGCATAAGTGTGAGACTCATTGTTTCAACATCTGACGTAAACTACATAGGTTACTTTTCAGGAACTGAACAAGTAGTTAGTCTGAATGGAACCATAGCGATCGTGTAAGATGGAGTAAACTTTAGTCTGAACTTTTCTTAACTTTTGGAAAATTTGGAATGTAAGAATGCAAAGCGAACCAAAAATCAGGAACTCTGCAAGCGTACCTCCTGAAGACTGCGTTTTTTGCAAGATAATCGCACGAAAACTCCCAGCCGCGATTGTTTACGAAAACGAGGGCTTCATTGTGTTCATGGACAGGGCACCGTTCAGCGAAGGCCATACTCTGGTCTGTCCTAAAAAACATGGAGAGACCGTGTGGGATATGACGGAATCTGAAATTGGGGCTTTGTTCGCGCTTTCGGCAAGGATTTCGAAGGCCGTGATGCGAGCGACAAACTCAGACGGATTTCGATTCGTTCAAAACAACGGAGAGGCTGCAAACCAGGCAGTCGCACACGTTCACGTTCATATTATTCCCGTAAAGTTATCAAACAAAGGACTCTGGTTAGACCGAAACGTCGTCAAATTTGAAGAACTATCTGCAACTGCGGACAAAATCCGAAAAGCCATGG
>JAPCJU010000174.1 GCA_027886795.1 Nitrososphaerota archaeon
GTTATTGTGGTTCTCGGAGAGGGAATTGCGATCTACGGCTTCGTCATCGTCTTCATCTTGACCTCTCTCTAGAGAGCAATAGATTTCCAACCACACCGCGGTTTGAGATTCAGAATTCCGGTTTTATTGCGCAGGTTTACTGATCGTCTCGTACTTTTTGCCCATTTGAAATGTTACGGCTATTGAAATAGCAAAGCCGACCGTGGACAAAACCAAAGCTATCCATATTGAATTACTCCCAAGGCCCACGGCTTTCGATATTTCAAATCCGGCAACCCCCAGACCGAACATCAAAGCAGGAACAATAACGAGGATCAGTAAGAGCGCCTGATTTCTTGCTGCTCTGCTCCACGGCATGCTTACAACCTCTAAACGAGGACCGTGTCACTGGAAGTGATCAGGCGCTGACAGAACCTACATTTCAACAGAGGTGCATCCTTATCAATGACATCGATTGTTGGTACTATGGGTTCGTGAGGCATATTTGAGACGCAAGTTGGGTTAGGGCATTTCAGGAGCCCCTTGAAAACAAGCGGAAGTTCTACTCGGCGTTTTTCGGAAACCTTGTAGTTTTTGATCAGATTCACCGTTGCTTGAGGTGCAACAAGTGCAAGCTTGTCTGTTTCTTCGCTTTTCAGAAATCTGTTTGCCACCTTAACGACGTCTTTCTTGTCGAGTTTCGAGCTAGGGACGTTCATTGCGACGCTTACGATTTCTCCCTCTTTTCCGGTTATTCCCAAAATCTGGAGGACCCGGAGTGCTTCCCCGGCCTTGATGTGATCTATGACCGTGCCTTCTTTGATTCTGCGTATTAGCAGTTGTGGATCTTCAATGGACATTATCAATTCAATAATCCTTAGGAAAGGTCGAGTGGAAATGTCAGACCTTAGATCTTCCTAGCTGATCATTTGCTCTTAAAGGTAGTTTCGATATTAATCACGATATCATTATCTTTGACTTAAAGGACTTCCTTTCTATAAGATTTCATGTAACGGGAATATGCGACCCTGCTCAGAAGATCTGCTTCTTTGTTTAGGGATCTATCGATCCACTCGAAATGGATGTCCTTGAATTCAGACTGTAGACGAACCGCTGTGAGATGCAGTTCCACAAGTCGCTTGGCCTTCACTTTGAACAACCCTCTCATTTGATTGATTATGAGCCTAGAATCACCCCTGATCAGTGTTGAACTATTTTGAAGATTATTGTTTTTCAGCCATTGGAGTCCCTGGATCAACGCTGAATATTCAGCAACATTGTTCGAGGCTTCGCTCGTCCACGGCTTGGCTAATGCCAATCCAGCCTCTTGGAATACTGTTTTTCCTCTCTCCTTGACGACCACGCCGTAAGTTGCAACCCCTCCCGGATTCCTAGGTTCACAAAGCCCGTCAAAATAAACGATGTACTGTTTCTTATCCACTGATTCTGACCCGGACTTTTTCCGAGGGTCAGCCTTCAAATCCAGCCGATATCAAACTCACTAGCAAGTTCTAAACTAAAGGAGGGTCTTATTCTTACAACAACGGATCTATTTGCTAGTCAACAATCTTCGACATTCTTTCAATTCCCTCTTCTATCCTGGATTCGCTCTGAAGCAATGTGATCCTGATATGATCGATAAATGAGCTCCCAAATGAAGTCCCTGGAGTGACAGAAACATTTTGTTTTTCTAACAATTCAACTGCAAACTTTTCAGAATTGAAAGATCCTTGAGTAGAATGAAGTTTTGGAAACATGTACATCGAACCGTCTGACAGATAAAAATCCGCGCCCAAGTATTTCTTCAACGATCTGGCCGCGACATCGCGTCTCTTCCTGATCAAATTCACTTTGTCTCTGACATAATCGTCGCAGTTCAGAGCTGCTATCAAAGCATACTGGACAAACTCAGGCATACTGGTAACGATCATACCATTCAACTTTGTTATGTACGAAATCGTTTTCGGGTCGGAAACAATGTAAGCGGCCCGAAAACCGGTCATCGCGTAGCTTTTCGAGAGAGAAGTTACCAGAAGGCTCTTAGTTTCAGGCATTTCCAATATGCTCTTGAAATGTTTCGAAGGATTCAAGAGATAATCCGAGTACACCTCGTCGCTGATGACAATCATCTTCTTGTCATTCGCGATTTGAATCAATTCTTCGAAATCACTGAGATCTAAGATTTTGCCTGTCGGGTTGTTGGGATAATTCAAAACCAAGACATTGCAATCCGACCTCCGGATTTCGTCTAGGTTGAGGTTCCACTCCTGTTCTAAAGACGATTTGAAAAATTGCATAGGTTTCGAAATGAACTTTGATATGTCTCTGTACGCCGGCCAATCTGGGGATAGCAGTCCAATTTTAGCATCCTTGGGCAGTGAAAGGAAGGCGTAGTAGAGTGCCAATCTACCGCCGGCAGAAACCAGAACTTGATCTGAAGAGATGCCCACGTGGTATTTTCGATTCAAACTTTCTGCAACCGCTTTTCTTGCTTCCGGAATACCTCCGGATTCCGTGTATCTTCCCTTGCCTCCCTTCAACGCCCTGATTGTCGCTTCAATAACTTCATGCGGTGGCTCAAAATCTGGTTCCCCCGCGTCGAAGTGTATTACGTCCTTACCCTTTCTCTCAAGCTCTCTCGCTTTCAGGAACATGTCAACCAGTGATACGGCAGGGATCGAATCCTCCTCCTTTGAAGCTTGAGACTGCAAGTTCTACAATCTTATGTTCTGCGAAGATTTCAAGTATTCTATCCTGAAGTTACACCTTCTCTTCCAGACCTAAACATCGACCCACAATTCTCCATTTTCTACCTTCGAAACGTAGACCTTCAGATCTGGTATCGGTTCGGAAGTAGTATCTGGACCCGACAGTACAGAGCCAGTCTTTAGATCAAATTTTGCTCTGTGCAACGGACAAACCAAAGCGCCTTCTGTAAACATTCCAAGCGATAAATCCGCTTCTTCATGCGTGCAGATCGAGTCCGACACAAAATATCGGCCATCGAATCGAGTCACTAGGAGCGCTTTATCATTGATATCGAATCTGTAAAGCTCCTCCTCCATTATCTCAGAAGTCTTGCAGACAAATGTAAGCATAGATTACTGAATTTCGGTTCACAGATCTTAACTGATAAGCTTGTAGTTAGTAATGATTGATTTTTCGGGAAAAAGTCCTGATCGGAGAAACGATGAAATAGCAATACGGTGCCGATTGAATTTAGTTGGTTTCATTGGACTTCGATCTTGTCTCTTACGCTGTAGATTTGGCGGGTCAGAATCATTGCGAATATTCTGAAGCGAGAATTCAGCGAACAACTGACGTAACTTGCTTCACTCGGAACGGGGAATCAGAACCCGCTGCCATATCCGACGCGGAAGGGATCGGAGTCAGAGTAATTTCAGA
>JAPCJU010000175.1 GCA_027886795.1 Nitrososphaerota archaeon
CACTCTCCGTTCTCGGAAAACTTAATTATTGCCACACCAATGCCGTAGGAAAGCTTTGGTTCATTCGTGGTTCCAAGAGAAAATATTTCACTTGAAACTAGATAGAACAAACCAACCGCCCATGACGTTTGTGTATTATAGGCAATTCTGCTAAGCGATGCCGGAATGTAGAGTGTCGTAATTCTGTTCCAGGTACTAGATTGTGAAATGCCTGAGAGGTCTATGTAGTCCTGCGGGATCGACCTAACTGCTTCGTAAACTCCGAATGCGATGTTCCAGGACATGCTCGTAAAAATCAAAAAAATAGCTGCGAGATCGACCCCCAATTCCCCGTGCACAATATTGACTATACCCAAAATGACAATTGGGAAAAACCCAAGAATAGGTATTGACTGAAAAACGTCCAGCACCGGGATAATGATAGCTTCGGCTTTTTTGTTTCGGCCGGCAATGATGCCAATGGTCAGGCTGAAGAGAATGCTAAGAACCAGTGCGACCAGCATTCTGGTCCAAGAAGAAATTATGTCGAGAACGATTGTCAAAATGCTAAATTCTGACGTGATGACTTTGCTCCTTCAATTCCAACGTTAATTCTTGAGAAGCGAAATTAATTCAACCTGACGTGAGAAACAGAGGATGAAAATGGATAATATTGAGGCTATCGAGGGCATTTGAGCCCTATCTCTGCAAAACTTTCAGAATTTGCCGATTTACACTTTTCGCATATCTGAAGTCCCGAAAGTACCCATTACATTTTAGGAAATTCACGGGGCGGAAACTGCGCTTTTCACGGGCATCTCAGCTTCTTTTTGTTTCAAAGAAGCAAGAGCTATCAGGGATCGAATTTTCTTTTGATGATTGGCGGCGTTATTGGTGCATTTTAGCCACCTTGGATAATCAGGGGTTGCCTCAGCCAAAACCAGAAGGACATCGACGAGTTTAAGGTAAGTAGCTATTGCGTCCACAAACTGGCTATTTTTTTCTTCGTCGGCAGCTCTTTTCTCGAGATATGAAACGTATCCGTCCAACTTTGCAAGTTCAGATGCGTTCATACCTGTTTGAGCTCATTTGCTACTCTTGTGTTCTTCAAAAATAAAGGACTGTCAATTCGAATAAACAAATACATCGAATAAATCCAACCTGATGTTATCGACGAAACTCGAAAGAAAATCAATTCATTTGTGAATTTGTATGAACTCGGGCCTTTTCTCCACCAGGATCCGATGGTGGCATTAAGTCGAAAAAATTTGGAAATGCCCTTAGAATCCGATATTAAAGCTTCAGAGATAACCGCCTATGCTGTTCCGTCGAGTTCTAAGGAAAGTCCAGAGGGCATGAAAGAGAAACAAAAGGTCGATCCTAAAATGGCTCTCGCCTGTAAATCATGTCACGCAGAGTTCGACAGTACTTTCTCGGTAGAAGATTTCGTTACATTGTCTAAGGAACAATACGAAGCGGGAACGCTTCACCTCTGCCCGTTTTGTGGAAATCTTTCAATCTATGAATTGAAGGATTATCACGAACCCGTCAAATAAACCAACCAACTTTTTGCTATCTCGAGCGTCATCCGACCAAAACCATTCTTTGCTTTTCGGACTGAATCGGCATATGATTCATCATGCTTTGTATTGATAATGTCGATGTTCGGCTTAATACCTATATATCGAAAAAATTAGTTCTTACTAATTTACGATCACACTTCGGCGAGTAAAGAGAGTGCCTAGGTCAGCAACCACGACTTTTTCATTTGACTTCTTAGCCTGAATTTCTTCGATTTAAAACTGATTCAAAAAAAATAAGATCAAAAGTTAGGCGGTTTGATAAGAGTTGGCTAATATTCAAAAAAAGACAAACACTACTCGCCAGCTTTTGAACTCGCACACTCAGCGAAACCCGGAAGAAGCTACCGAAGATTATCTTGAAACAATCAATTCTTTGATTCACGAGAAGGGATTTGCCGCATCGGTCGACGTCGCTGAAAGAATGAAGGTCTCAAAACCAACGGTAACAAGCATTGTGAAAAAATTGCACAAGCAGGGTTATCTCGTTCATGAAAAGTACCGAGGGATGAAGCTGACCTACAGAGGAAAGAAACTGGCGGAAGAAATGCAGAAAAAGCACCAGCTGATCACGAGTTTCCTTGTACTTTTCGGGGTCGAAGAAAAAGTGGCTCGTGAAGACGCTGAAAGAATTGAACATGGACTGCATCCAGAGACCTTGGAGAAACTGCGGGCTTTTACCGAATACATAATCTCGAATCCCGAACTACTGAGAAAATATCGAGCGTCCACTAGTTAGGACGAACTAAACTCCAAAATTGTCTTGATCTCTTCCTCACTTTCTGGGCTGTAAGCCTGCTGCGCGTTTTCCGGCTTTTCCTTCCGCGTAATAATTGTGGAAAGAAGGGTTGGCCAATTTCGCTGAATTTTCCTCAAATCCTTGGCGCCTCTTTCGAAATAAGTTAGATTGGCGTTCACTGATCCAAAGTGAAGTTTGTTTCCCAGAACTAGATCGGTGAACACTTTTCCGATGTTCTGAGTCTCCTGCTCCTCTCGATAAATCCCTAGGTAGCAAACGATGCCGTTGACCATGATAAGATCCTGAGCCTCCAGGGCGACTGCCGGGTTGCCGGTGATCTCAAACACAATATCATAGCGATTATCCAAAGAATGAAGCGGAGTTTCCTTGGAATTAATGTAGTTCGCACCCGTGAGTTCCACGAGCTTTGCCTTCATACTTTCTTTGGACCTGGTTGCAACGGTGTCCACTTCTAGGCCTTGAAGTCTCAAAATCGCGGTTGCGAGTAAACCCACTGGTCCTGCGCCGAGCACAAGAGCCTTCCTCGGCTTCCATTTCATCCGAGTAGTTTGCAGCGCGAACGTTTGAACTAGAGCTTTCTCTACAATTGTTAGTGGTTCGAGAAGAACGCCGACGTCAACTAGAGACTCTGGCATTTTGGCAAGATACGAGACGTCGCTTACGGCAAACTCTGAAGCAAACCCGTGAAGTTGTTTTATTCCGTGTTCCCTGTAATGTCCGGTGTAGCACATATCTGATTCGTGATTGCTGCAATTCAGGCAGTTCTCCGGACAGCTCCGCCTGACAGTCGGCACGACTAGGTCTCCGACCTTGAAATCCGTGGACTTTCCCCCTAGCTTTTCAATCCTGCAGATTGACTCGTGGCCCAAGATGAGAAAATCAGAACCGCTGGGCGCTTCTCCGTAAAATCCTGAAATGATGTCTCGATCGGTTCCGCATATGCCAATCCTCAAAACTCGTAGCAGGGCTTCTTTCTTGGAGGGCTCTGGTGTTTGGACTTCTTCAACTCTGAGAGTGTTTTGCGTTCTTGGGGTTACAACAATTGCTTTCACAG
>JAPCJU010000176.1 GCA_027886795.1 Nitrososphaerota archaeon
AGGCCTTGTAATCGATCCTTTCGCCGAGCCTCGGAAACAATTTGAGAACGTCCTTGAGTCTTTCAGCCACTTTCTTGGAGTCGTTCAGTACGTACGCACCCGCCTCAATATTTTCTTTGACCGACATCTGCGGAAAAATGCTTGCACCCTGCGGAACGTAGCCTATCCCGGCTTTTGCACAATGCCGGGGCGACTCTCCAGAGATTTTCATACCATCAAAGTAGATTTCACCGCGCTTCGGTTTGAGAAGACCTACTATCGTCTTGAGGAGAGTCGACTTGCCAGCCCCGTTGGGACCAATGACTGAAACGATTTCACCCCTGTCAACCGTGATTGAGATATCTCTGATAGCAACAAATTCACCGTATCCGGAATTGAGGTTTTTGACTTCGAGTGATGCAGAATCGGTCCCGGCGCTCGTCAAGATTTCTTTCCAGCTTCTTCTCTCATTTCTTCCTCTCCGAGGTACGCGTCTATAACGAGGCTGTCTGCCCTAATATCGCCCGGAATCCCCTCGGCTATCTTGCGCCCATTGTGCAGCACGAATATTTTCTCGGCGAGGTTCATTATCACGTTCATGTTATGCTCGATGATGAAGACCGATTTGCCGAGCTCCCTCGCATATTTTATCTGATCGACCATTACGTTAACGAGAGAGGGTTCCAAGCCGGAGGTTGGTTCGTCGAGCATCAGGAACTGCGGATTCATCGCAAGGACCCTTGCGAGTTCGAGTTGTTTTTTCTGCCCGTAAGACAAGATCGATGCTCTTGTCGACCTCACCTGTGTCAAATTGAAAATCTCCAACAGTTCCTTTGTTTTCTGAGGTCCGATCTCTTTCGATTTCGCGACTTCCAGATTCTCTTCCACGGTCAGGTTTGTAAAGAGTCGGGGCAGTTGAAAAGTTCTGCCAATCCCTTGCTTTGAGATCGAAATCGGATTTTTTCGCGCGATGCTTGTGTCATTGAACGTCACATTGCCCTCGTCGGGTCTCAGAAAACCGGTTACAACATTGAACAGGGTCGTTTTGCCGGAGCCATTCGGCCCTATCAGCCCATAAATTCCATCCTTCTCAAGCGTGATTGAACAATCGTTCACCGCGACGAGGTTACCGAATCGCTTGCTCACGTGCTCGATTGCTAGCCGCATTCTTTACACCTCTATTCGTGTCTGCGATCCGATGGCGCAACAACTTCATGTTCTTGCTCGTGCTTTTCCTCAGCTGACTTCGAGCGACGAAATCTCCCTGCAATCGTCGTGATGACGCTCAAAATTCCACTTCTGAGGAATAATACCACGAGCACCATGGTCGCGCCATAAGCTATCACCGCATACGTGCTGTACGACGTCAGATAGTTCGCAGGGAGCTCAACTATCAAGGCCCCAATGATAGAACCAAAAATCGTGGCCGTTCCTCCGATGACACTGATAACGATTCCCAGAAAGTTCGTAGTAATCCCGAAAATTCCAAAGTCGGAGTGGGTGTGGTTGATGAAGAAGGCGGTCAGCGCCCCGGAAATACCGAGAAAGAAAGAGCTTATCACGAGAGTTGCGAGTTTAAAAAAGTACACGTTTATCCCGATCGATTTTGCCGCAGTTTCATCATCCCTCATCGCTTTGAGTTTCAGTCCGAACCTCGAATAAGAAAGTAAGAAAAGAATCAGAGTTCCAAAGAAAGCAGCTCCCAGAGATGCGTAGTACGACTGCATCAAAGAAGGCGTGTAGTAATTCAGCCCCGCCGAGATTCCCTCCTCACCCGTATTTGCCAGGGCAATTTCCCCAGCCAGTAGCAACAATATCAGAGTTACGATCGCAAGATATGTTCCCGATGTTCTGATGCTCGGAATCCAATAAATGAAACCCGTCAGAGATGCCGCGGCGGCCGCCCCGAGTACAGCGACGACAGGTGGATAATGAGCCAGTGCAAAGTACACAAAAGAATAAGATCCAAATCCGAACGCGACCCCGGGGCCCAAGTTGATTATTCCCGCGACTCCGAATCCAAAGTCCCAGGCCGCCCCGAACAACGCAAAAAGAGCCACGAAAATCATGGAGCTCAAGAGAAATTGGTCGCTGGTGAAGAAGGGCAAAACGCTAAGCGCAAGATAGAATATGATTCCAGTTATCAGGAAAGTCTTGGAGAATCTCAAACCCTGTCTTTAGCTCCAAAAAGACCACGAGGTCGAATTAGAATGATTGCGATAATCAGGACAAAGACGAACGCATCGGCGCCGGACGGGTACAATACCTGTCCAATTGTCTCCAGTATTCCGAATATCAGACCGCCTACTATCGATCCGACGACGCTCCCGAGCCCTCCAACCACGACGACCACGAAAGCATAGATCAAGGGAAACCACTGAAAATCAGGATACACATACGAGATTGGAGATAACAGAGATCCCGCTATTCCCGCGTAAAGAGATCCGATCCCTAGCGAAATAGCAAAGATCCACCGGGGACTGACTCCGACACTCATCGCTGCTTCGGAATTTTGTGCGACCATTCGCATGGCCTTTCCAAAACGTGAAAGTCTCAGGAAGAATGTCGTCCCGATTGCCACGAGAATCGCGACTATTGCAGCCAGTAGTTCCTGGGTTTGAAAATCAACAACCCCACCTATCGTTGTGAATCCATTTACAATAGAAGGTGTTGCAATAGCTGTTCCTCCCCAGATCAAAAGGGAAACTTGTCCGATTATGATCGCGAGTCCAAACGTGATCAGCATGACCCGAGTAGGATCGTTTGAAACTCTGTCGATGAATATCACTTCAATAATTATCCCGAGCATGAAAGTAACCGCAGCCGCAAACACAAACCCGAGGATGGGCGAGTAGTGAAGCTGACCTGACACGTAATACGTGAGGAATCCACCCAAGATGTACATGGTACCGTGGGAAATGTTCAGGACGTTCATGATTCCCAGGACCAGAGAAAGCCCCAGTCCCACCATACCGTAAACGAGACCGAGCAAAATCGCGTTGACAATAATCTGCTCAAGAAAAGGGACTGTTAGAGGAACCATCTAGCTTTCCCCATGTATTTCTGTGAGGCAGAGAGACACGAAGATTCGATTGCAGGTTAACAGATGAGGATAATTAACAATGCCCTTGCTAGTCTAGAAAAAATTAGAGAGGGGCATTGTACCCCTCATTTACTTGCTTGCGCGTAATCAGGCAGTCGCATTGTAGCTACTTTGGGCGAATGAGCTTGGAGAGATTACCTTTTCCGTTCCATTCTGGATC
>JAPCJU010000177.1 GCA_027886795.1 Nitrososphaerota archaeon
CAACGACGTCAAAGCGCTCACCTTGATTTCCCAAACGTGTGGCAAGAAAGCCGCACGTTTCTTCATTAGAGAAGTAGCACTTTTCTTCGACGTGATTTAACTGCGCCGAGCGCTGTGCAAGCTCTATAGAAACGGAACTGATGTCGTTGAGGAAAATCTTGCGAAACTCGAGAGCCTCGTTTGCGACTCGAATCCCTCTAGCTCCCGTCCCGGAAAGACAATCGGAAAAGGATAGGTCGCCATCGTTTCCTTTACCAACCATCGTAGAAGCAAAAATCTTGTAGCACACTAACGAAACGTCCCGCACAAATTTTCCCTCGGGATTGAAAAACGAGGGATATTTTGATGGCTCGATAGACTCGGGAACAACTAGCTCCGTGCTCCCCTCAATTAATCTTCGAGTCTTCATCGACTCCACAGAGAGCGTACAACTTATCAGTCTCTTAAGAGCTCACCTAATCGAAGGGTCTCGAACCCAGTACTTTTTGTAACAGTTTTTCAAACTTCGTCAGAATCAATTCAGGGAATGTGTTTTTGATCAAAAAGAGGATCTGGCTTCTCACCGGAGAACCCGCAACTGGCAAATCCACCGCACTTTCCAGAATTCTCTTTGAAGTAAAATCAGCCGGTTTTACGGTCGGGGGAGTACTGACGAGAGAAATGCGAAGCCATGGCGAGAGGGAGGGATTTCGATTGGTCGATATTTCCTCGGAGGAATCTGAGGTGCTTGCACAAACAAAGGGGGTCGTGGGCCCGAGGATCGGAAAATACCGAGTCAATCTGAACGCTCTTTCCACGTTAGCGACGAAAGCTCTGGAACACGCAAAGGCATCATCTGACCTCATAGCTTGCGACGAGGTTGGTCCTATGGAACTTCTCAGCGCAGAGTTTCGCAACGCGGTACGCTCTTCCATCATTCAAACCAAGAAACCTTCAATTTGCGTTGTTCACAAGAGGTTTGAGGATCCAATTATTGAAGAGTTGCGTGCTTCAGAGGAATCCATTGAAACTGAAGTTACGTACGAAAACAGAGATCAATTGCCAATCGAACTTGCGAAAGACATAATTCAACTCTTATCGACGAACGAGTCGCGCGGCTCGTAGATTTTGATTTTCGCTGGTGTCGATGACGCGGGAAGGGGCTCAGTCCTTGGTCCCCTCGTAATCGCGGGTGTCAGCATTGACGAATCAAAAATTCCAGAGTTGAAAGAGTTAGGGGTTAAGGATTCAAAACTTCTTTCTCCACAAAAACGCCAGTATCTATACAAGAAAATAAAAAAAATTGCATCGGGGATCGCCTACGAAAAAATAGACCCGACTGAAATAGACAAGGTAGTTTTCAACGGCCAGAAACTGTTTCGGCTCAACTACCTCGAGGCGAGAATGATGTCCTCGGTCCTTCATAAGCTAAAGTTCGACATGGCTTTCGTAGATTGTTGTGATACAAATCAAACGAGATTTGGCCAATTGATATCAGATATGATATCGGAAAAGGATGGGAAGACTTTCACGGTCGGGGAAAAAAACCCCTTATTTGACCGCATCAAGAGCGAACATCACGCAGATAGAAATTATCCAGTTGTTTCTGCTGCCTCAATCGTCGCCAAGGTGACTCGGGACACTTTTGTCAAGAGACTGCACAAAAAGCACGGAATGTTCGGTAGCGGTTATCCATCGGATCCTGACACGATATCGTATTTGAGGACATTTTACGAGTCGTCAAAAGAATTCCCGACAATAACCCGACTCTCCTGGCTCACAATTCGCAGGATGCAGGATGAGAATATCAAAGAGAACATGGAAATCCTTCAAGCCGTTTACGAAGACTAGATCAATTCATGGGACTAGCTATCAGCATCGCGTGGTTTTTGTCGTAGGGTTCAAGGTCAATTTGCTCTAGGACTTGGTAGCCTGCTCTCTCCAGAATTTCAACCTGGTCAGAAAATACAAGTTTCTTTGACTTCAGGGAATCAATGCTGCTTGCCTTTACAACGAGGAATAGTTGCCCGGGGTTATTTTTGTCAAAATACATCCTGCAGTTTTCAATGGCTATTTCAGTCTGATCTGGCTGAGCCACATCGCAGTACACGGCCCCAACTCCACCGTAGATTGTCGTATATTTTTCCGGATGTTTTGCATCCGCGATTATCGGAATAACATTTTTTCTGTATTTCACGACGTTCTCCAATAATTCTCTCGCTACTCGCGAAGCTAGCTCGACCGCAAATATTCTTCCCTCAGTTCCGACGATGTCGGACAGGTGCGAGACTGTGGTCCCTGTCGAAGCACCCAGATAGAGGCAATGCGCGCCTGGAGTGAACGGAAATGACTTTAACCTGTTCAAGATCGCTGCCGATAGCTTACTGCGAAAGGGATCCCATGATCTGAACTCCACGCGTTGCCCTTGGAATTTGTTTACAACAAGAGTCTCGCCGTAAAATGAATGCCCGGGGGTCAAATTCTTTGTCGCAAGAATTTTTCTTGCGGGATTCTTCGGATTATCGATTAAGAAAACAGAGTTATCGAAAAGGGAGATTACAGAACTATCTTCGCTCATGATTACGTTTTCCGTCTCGTCTGGGTCGTCCCTTGTCTCTACCGCGAAAACCCTCTCTCCTCCTGTTTCGTTCCTCTCCCATAGGAGATTCAAATCTCCTTGGAGCCTTCCGTTCGAACTCCCTTCCCTCGCGAACCCTAGGTTCCTCTTTGTACTTCTCCCTTATCTCGTCCAGTCTGGAATTCAAAGAGTTGAGAATGTTGTCATCTTTGGAACCGCGAAAGGTATCGATTCTCGCTGCAATTGCGAGTTTTCCGGCAACCGATCGCGCTACTTTTCCCCTCTGCCATTTCGGGGCGCTGTGCACCGCCGCGTGCTGAAACAGAATTCCATGTTTCGGAGGCCGGGCTCCGCTCTTTAGGGCGCGGTAGAGTGCTTTCTCTGCACCGAGGATCTGTATAGTACTCGCAGGCATGATCGATAACTTGCGCAGGCCGCCGGCCTTCGCGATCAAACGTGCACCGATCGTAGCTCCTGCTATCTCTGTCACATTGGGGGCGACAGCCCTCATCGTCTTTTCAACATGGGAAGCGAGTTTGTCACGGAGGGAGAAAAGATGTTGCGCCTCCTCGGCTAGTTGCACGATCCTTGCGAGGTCCTCATCTCTCATATCTGCTCCCCTGGACGACTTTGAGGCCGTTTCGATGGCTTTGCTCTTTGCCTTAGAATAGCCGAGCTG
>JAPCJU010000178.1 GCA_027886795.1 Nitrososphaerota archaeon
CCGGCCACGGATGGAAATTTCTACTATTGCGAGGTGGACTCGGTCACTGCAGCCAAATACATAGTCAAAGTTTCTCTCCCCTTTACTATCAAGCTAAACATGACGACCTATACTGCGAGCTCGGGAACATACAAGGGCAATTCTAGCGTCGCATTTTCGTACACGATCTCCCAAAACGGCGTTGTAAAAGCCAGTTGGGAATATGATATTGTGTCGTTCAATGCCAAAGTCGCAAGTTCCCCGGCATTTCACGTGGGTGGGAGGGCCCCGAACGCGTTGCCAAGTGACGTCGAGAATGTCTTTACTGGATTCGCCGGCGGAGCCGAAGTGATAATTGCGAAGATCAGCGCAACCATGCAGCTTGAGTACCTTTCGGGCGCGAGCCTCGTCCCTGTTACGCATGCTTATGGGAACGGCGGAGAAACTGGAGAGACCGTTCAGAATGTACACATGATACCGGCTTCAGGAAACTCAGCGACGGCAGAATCCGGGACGGACGACAGCGTGCAACTGTGGTAGAGCTTGTTTCACATACTGCAAGTTCCTTACTACTAGCTTAAGAGCTCCGGCACGAGAACAACATTGCGGATGAAGACAATGAACAACGAGGGGATAAGGAGGATGCCAAATTTCCCAACCCTCCCAACTCTTAATAATTTGCGCTGTTGATCGTTTTGAATGACCCGAAGAAATTGAACTCCCTCAGAATTGTGTCGCGCATTCTAACAATAGTCGCACTTCTACTAGCATTAATTTCTGTTGTCTCGATTTGGTTCAGCGTTTCCATTCCAAATACTTCTTCAGGCACTGTAGCGGGAAGCTACTCTATTTTGGATGTTTACCAGCAAATTTCTCAATTTGTAACTGCGTTTACCCAACACGGTTCTTTATCAACCAACATCAACTCGTCCCCTAAGGGCGCCATCGTTCTACTAATTGTGATCTTTCTCGGGGCCGTCTCAACCTACCTCATTCCAGTCCTTGCAGGTTTGATATTCTTGTTGTTGCCCGTTCTAATTCTCATGGGTTTGATATCGTTCGCGAAATCAAAATTTGGATATGCTGCCGGAATAATAGGGATACTACTCTTCTTTTTTGCCCTGGAGCTAGTGTCCCGGTTGGGATCTGTGTTAAGTTCTCCGCCGGCATCTGGCTCACCGTTTCCATCCGGAGGAACAATAACGTTGGGCTATGGCGCATATCTTATCCTCATCGCTGGGATTCTTTATCTTGCGGCAGCGATTTCTAGGCGCGCGGGGAGAAAGAGACATCAACCCCAAACTTCCCCTCCTATCTCCAGCGGACCTCCAGCTAAATAATGAATAGACCTCACCATATTTTTTGTGAAGCTCGGTTGTGGCAGTTTTCTAAATGTCTAAGCAATTTGGAAATTGAAACTCTTCCTCCAAGTAAGATCTTGCGGAGCCCTTTGAGCAGAGTGTCGCTGCTTTTCGTTTCCCAATAGATGTTTATCCTGTCTCAATATTTCAGGAATTTTAGCGCGCGCGCGCGCGTCCTTATGAAAATAAAATTAGGGCAAAGAAAGCTCTACAAATTCAACTATTCTCATACGGTTACTCTGCCAAAAACTTGGGTAGGAAACGCTGGCCTCAAAGAAGATGATTTTGTAGAGTTCACGATGCCAATACTTAGACAACATCGGTATTCGTAATCTATAACTCTGAAATAGACTGGAGCAATATTTTGGTTTTGTTGCTCGGGAGTAATACGATGTAGGATACTATGAACGATCCATCGATTCAATCACTTTTTCCAGATCTTTTCAAAATTCCGAGACCCATCATCACTGGATCTGGTCCTCTAATTATCAGCGGCACCTTGCTTCATCTTGAGGAGGTGCAAATGTTACCGATAGTTCAGGGGTTACAGCCTAAATTTGACCCTGTCACAAAAATCAAGATGTATGCAACTTTGGGCGGGTATTCAGTTTTGAACGCCGTCCTGAAAACAAATCCAAAGGATTACGACAAGCTTCTTTGGATACCGGGTCAGGACATTCCGGTGTGGATTGGTTCCTTAAAGTTCACGGATAGTTATTCTGATCTTTTGAATGTATTCGAGCTTACGAAATTTGGGGATGCAGCAGTCGAAGGCGAAGGAAGTTTTCCAGCCTTGATAACGCTCCAAGAGGTTCTTTCGCTCTTCAGGACTGACGTGATTGAATCAAAACTACGTGTTTCGGAAATTGGTTCGGAAATGATCAAAATTTCTTCTGAATCTACTCTTTTAGATGCGTTACGATTGATGTTCGAAAAAAGGGTGAGACGCGTCTTTTTGTCTGGATGGGATAGGTGGGAATCCATAGATCAAGCCTTTCCATTCGTCTCCAGTAGAGACATTATCCGGTTTCTTTTCTCCCCTGTAAGGCTTGAACTGGCAAAGAAACATCCGGAATTATGGACTGGAGCAAAGCTTTCGGAAATTAAAGGAAGTTATGGAAAGGAAATTCACTCTGGAAAGATTGTCAATCAAGCGGCTTCCGAAATTGGCAATGGGACAGACGACTGTCTGGTGAGCCACGATGAAAAGAAAGTCGTTTCAAGATATGACATTGTGATGGCTCCATGGAAAGCAAAAAATTATTCCTTCAAGAAAAACGTCGATGACTTGCGAAATTATGTTTCAAATTGATCTTTGAATGAGTCTTTGACAAGTTCCAAGAGGTAACCCCATCTGGAGTTCCTTTTGGGTTTGGGCTTACCAGTAAATTCGTGTCTCAAAACTAATTCGGAACTGAAATTCTTGAAATTATTTCGTATACTATTCGGTTGATTGATCCTGAAATTGGCTTCGATATCAACCACAGATTCTTGATACATTTCATCAGAATAATACAATCACCGGAGAATCGAGCTTGAACCAAATGAGCAAATACTATTAAGATAGTAATCGGGCTTTCCCAGATAGAGCTCGGCAAGAAAAGCTGACCTTTTTTCTCCGACAGTGGAGAATCCAGGCCAGCAATTGTTGCCTCGAACACATTCAAATGTAGAAAAACATGAAATTCGCACGAATTTCTTTGTTTTACCTCAATTGCAATTGCAACTACGATTGAATCGAATTTCGACAGGCGGATTTCTCTTCTGCGAAATATATCGGAAAGCTGCATACTTAATTTAAGAATGAGCACCTGAAGCAGAGGTACAGATTTCGTGACCAGATTATTGATCCATACTGATAAGAG
>JAPCJU010000179.1 GCA_027886795.1 Nitrososphaerota archaeon
ACGGTAGCGTTTTCGTGGACAACCGCTCTGATTGCTTTGATCATAGCGACCGGATTATCATTCTGCCAAATGTTCCTGCCCATGTCGACCCCGACCGCACCCTGGCCTATTGCGTCGTGTGCGAGCTGGAAGACATCCTCCTCGCTGTTGAGCTTGGGCCCGCCGGCAACAACCAACGGCACGGGGCAGCCGTTTACGACCTTTGAAAAATCTTCGCAGTAGTAAGTTTTTACGATGTGGACTCCAATCTCTGCGGCTATCCTACACGCGAGACTTAGATAGCGAGAATCTCTTTTGTCTAGTTCTTTGCCAACTGCAGTGATCGCCATAACCGGTATACCGTACTCCTCGCCCTCGTCAACGAGCTTTGCCAGATTCAGAAGTGTCTGCTTCTCGTGGTCTGTGCCGACGAAAATTGATAGGGAGACTGCCGCGACATTCAGTCTGACAGCTTCCCTCATTGAGGTTGTTATTCCCTCATCGCTCAGATCATCGTGGAGGACAGAAGTACCACCCGAGACCCGAAGCAATATGGGAGTATCCCACTTTGGATCAACGGAATTCCTCAAAATCCCTCTGGTCACTGATAGTGTGTCCGCTAAGCCGATTAGGGGCTCAATCGTTTTTCTCGGGTTTTCAAGCCGGTGAGTCGGACCCATAAAGTAACCGTGATCACAGGCGAGCATCACGGAGCGTCCCGTAGCAGGCTTTATCATACGGGAAAGTCTGTTCTTTAGACCCCAATCCATTTTCCAGAACCTCTCTTAACAATCCGCGAGATTCGCCTATTAATTTGTTCCAAGTCTAGAATGCTTAAAACGATACATGGTCAGGAAAAATTTGGGCATGAAGGATAGTCCTGTTCCAGCCGGTATGAGAATAACCCAGGTTGCAGTTGTTGTGAAAGACCTCAGAAAAACCATGGCCGCGTATCACAAGACTCTGGGATGGGGGCCATGGAGCGTATACGAGCACAAGCCTCCTAGCCTTCATCACACGACTCTGCACGGCAAGGCATCTGATTACACAATGCTCGGCGCAGAGGTTCACTGCGATCCGATTGATTTCGAGATCCTGCAGCCGTTGGAGGGGCCGAGCATCTACAAAGAATTTCTGGAAAAGCACGGGGAAGGTTTGCATCATATTTCTGTCGTCAGCCCCAAGGAGGACGTTCGCGCCGCGCTAAATGAATTCAAGCATGAAGGGATCGAAGTTATGATGAGTGGTCGTTTGGGTGACGACATTGAATTCTATTACATGGACACCGAACCGATATTGAAGATGGTCGCGGAGACCGTCAGCGGACATGCGATCTCGATGAAGCCGAGCTGGATCTATCCATAGATCAGGACAGCTCGTTTCAAGCTGAACGGTACCAAAATTTGCACCGTTGCGCGATCGCGCGGAAAGCGGCATAATAAATCAATGAAGAAAATATGTACTATACAATCTAGTTTTGTATTATACAAATCAGGAAGCATTCTCCCTTATGTACCAGCTGCTCGCCAGAGCGGATTCAGCAGCCCGGTTTCTGAAATCCTCAGATTTTCGTCGTATATTTTCAACCAATTGTCGTAGAGCTTGGAGTACTCTTTGTGGATTTTTGGCCTGGGCTCAAATGATCTTTCAATTTTTACCAGACCTGCGGCTCCCTCTCTCAAGCTCTCGTAAAACCCCGCTCCGACTCCGGCGCATATCGCCGCGCCTAAGGCGCTTGACTCTTTTATCTCCGGGATTTTGACCCTTAGACCCAAAACGTCAGAAAGTATCTGCGGCCAAAGGAAGCTCTTAGCTCCGCCCCCGGCGAATGTAAGCTCTTCGGGTTCTGAATTTGTGATTGACTGAATTATCCTCAAATGCCCTAAAGAAACGTAGGCGGCAGCTTCCTCGATTGCCCTTATGCATTCCTTCTTGCCCGATTGCGTCGGGTTGCTGATGTCGAATTGTAAGAAGGAGGGTGAGGCGTGAATCCACTTTTTGGAGTTCATCAGATTGGAAAATATTCCGATCACTCCGCTACTGCCAGCTGGGACTGAGCTCGCTTGCCTTTCCATAAGCTCGTAGGGATCGATTCCCAGTTTTCGAGCTTCCTCCTTCTCTGCCTGGCAAAAGGCGTCCCTGAACCACCTCAAGGACCATCCGCAGTAAAATCCGATACCCTCGAGCATCCATTGACCCGGGACAGCGCCGCAGATTGTTCTGAGACGAATATCCGGATCGACTACTGGTTTGTTCGATAAGATCGTCGTCTGCCAAAAACTTCCTCCGAGAATGGTGACTTGTCCCGGATTCGCCACTCCGATCCCGGTCAGTCCCAGCTGGGTGTCAGCCCCTCCCACGACAACGGGAGTACCTTCATCAAGATGAGTCTCGATAGCCGCTTTCTTCGTTACACTCCCAACGACTGTTCCCGAAGGATAAACTCGAGGGAAAACTTCCCGGTCTAGATTGCAGAGCTCTATTATTCGCGGGGACCATGTCCTCTTTTTGAGATCGAACATTCCAGAGCTCGAACCGATCGAGGGCTCTGTCACAAATTCGCCACTCAGCCTGTACAAGATCCAGTCGGACAGCATACTCATGTGGGCTATCCTGCGAAAGATATGCGGTTGGTGTTTTCTTATCCAGTTGAACCGCGGGGCAGATGTTATGGACACCCAGTCGCCTGAAATGAAGTAGATTTTCTCGGCTTCGCCACTCTTGACAAGTTCTTCGGCTTCTTCCCTCGCTCTAGAATCAATATTAGGGCAGGCCCAGATCTCTTTACCACTCTCGTCGTAGAGAACAATCCCCTCCCTCATACTCGTCGTGCTAACCGCTTTGATGCTTGAACTTTCAACCGCAGATTTTACAATGGAGTCGCGAATGCAAAGAGAAATCAGGCTCCAGTTTGATTTAGTATCGAATACAGAAGAACCTGGGTATCCTCGCGCGGGACGATGCGACCACTCTCTCTGCGAAAAGGAAATTTGTCTGCCGTCTCGATCGAAGATTACAGCGCGGCAGCTACCTGTTCCGGCATCAACTGCCAATACGTGTTCTTTGGAGGAGTTTTTTTTCAAAGGAGTTCGCGAGGTAAGATTTGTTTTTCGAGAAGATTTGACTCAGACTATTTTTGCAGTACTTCAGGATTTATGGCAGTCTCAAGTCTTAAGCCCTGAAGGTACCTTTGGAGTTGTGCAGCTACTATTGTTGCGC
>JAPCJU010000018.1 GCA_027886795.1 Nitrososphaerota archaeon
AGTTGACTAGAGCAATTCTTGCCTCCTCAACTCTCTTCGGCATCCCCGGATGGACAACTTCTTTGTCGAGAACGATACCCTTGATCAGCTTCGTGTCAGAGGTCGAGCCTCCGGGTTTCTTTTCTACCTTGACGTTGTCAGTATCAACTTTGTAAGTAGCATCTCTGGGGCTTTTTTCAGCTACCAGCAACAAAGCTTCAACAACTATTGAAGCAAGCTCAACGCTATCGTTAGCTATTAGTTTTGATTGCATACTTGTCTCAGCAACTTGAGTCAAGACTTCTTTGTCTCCCGGTTTTACCTTGACAGAAATTTCATCCAAGAACTCTACCGCCTTGGTAACTGCCTTTGAGTATCCGTCAACAATGATTGTCGGATGTACGCCTTTATTGATTAATTCTTCAGCTTCCTCGAGCAAAGCTCCAGCGAAAACAACCGCCGAAGTTGTGCCATCTCCTACCTCATTGTCCGTGGTCTTTGAGATCTCAATAAGCATCTTTGCGGCCGGGTGTTGAACATCGATTTCTTTGAGAATAGTGGCGCCGTCGTTAGTTATCGTCACGTCTCCCATGCTGTCCACGAGCATCTTGTCCATTCCTCTAGGTCCAAGACTTGTCTTCACAATCTCTGCAATCAACTTGGCCGCGAAGATGTTGTTCTTTTGAGCATCTCTACCTCGACTCTCAGAACTGCCCTCTTTTAGAATCAGAACCCTCTGTCCTCCTTCTGTTGTTGCGTAGGAAGCTTGTTGTGCCAAATTCGATCAACTTTACTTTACATGAGAGATAATCGGCTTGCGTTTCTGAAACTTGTTATCAAAATGATACTGTACAGCTGTAGGTGCGCTGCTTCGTTGTTGTATTCTCATGTTACATATTTCACTGGTTGTAATAGGTGTTACGTTCTATATAGGTCTATGTCGAGAGAGGATTAGAGATCGACCCGGCAGCTATTTGTGTGAAATATTAGTTAAGAGGAGCCGCCACCCGTCTAGGTTTGGTCGAAGAAATACTTTTGATCAAGAAGTAGACGAAGCGAGAGCTAAATTGGAATGTCATTGCTCTAACTACTAACTCGGAGCGAGATTGGGATTGTGATTCCTAAACCAAGGGGCTTCGCTCGTGCAAGTTTGGAAAATCTGCTTTGAAATTGGAAAGAAGTTGAAGCTAATTATGTATTAGAGGGCTCTGTAAGCTAATGGGTCTTGAAGAAGAAATTTGTGGTTATTGAGCATCAAGCCCTAAGAAAGGGCTAAAGCACACAGGGTTCTTTGGAACTCCTATTAATGACCCTAAGCGACGAAGAAAAGAAAGATGCCCGTCGCCATTACAACTTCTATAGGGTAAATGGACAGAGGGACGCTAAAAGGTCGGCCGAAATGGCACTCAAAATTTGGATTGCTGGCAATCCCCGAGCTACAATTGAGAAAAAACAAGGGGTAGAACGATATTTGGACGGACTTGCTCAGAATGAAGTCCGCTAGATTTTTACAAATTTGCCTCGATTTCTAGTAAGCCTATCAAATTGAGCTAAGAAGACGGTGATTCTGTTTGGATTCCCGAAACCATGCCAATGCGCTTGCTAGCAATTCAGCTTAAGAATATCGGGAAATCGATATCTGAGAAAGAAAGCAAACCTAGCTCCTAATCTTCGAGTTTTAGATAATCGGACAAATTTTCCCAATATGCTTTCTCCTCTCCTTCCTCATTGAACGCTCCTGAAGAAGAATGGATGTAAGCTCCGCCGGCTTCAGGCTTGATATCGATCATTTCGGGAAGGTGCCAAACATCAAGATGAAGGAAAACGCTTCGTTGATTTTTAGTTATCTCCTCACAAGTGTGTGCATGATCCAATAGTTCTCGTTCCCAAATGAAATAGTCCTTGTCATCGTAGAGCCAACGAATCCCGTTGAGGCAAATAAGAACCGTGAAAGATTGATACTCCAGATCTTGAATTCCTTACGGTTGGATATCGCTCGGATAAACCAATAATGGAATGCCTTTCGTCTCATTAGAAAGCTTCTGCTTGATCTTTTGCATTTCAGCCTGAATCCGATTTGTGCTGTTGTAGTCTGGGTCTGGGTCATAGACTACAATCATCATGATTTGTTTGCATACTCCTATTTTTTGTGCGTAGCGTAGCCTGGTCAAGTCATCTGTGATGCCATCGTAAAATGTCGGCCAAAAACCTCCCCCGAACCATTTCTTTGCTTCAGCACAGAGTTCGAAAGGATCGTTTACATTGTCCGCTCGATGCCCCACGAGATCGAGTGACGCGTGTTTGTATTTCGAATTAAAATCTGACAAGCTCCGTGAAAGTTTATCATGAAACAATGAAGAAGGTACTCTTACATCAACGTGATATTCCAGGCCTTGGTGCTTCGTTTCATCTCCCGCTTCGTTCTTCCTCAACTTCATCTTCGATAGTTCG
Source organism: Nitrososphaerota archaeon (assembly GCA_027886795.1). GTDB lineage: Archaea > Thermoproteota > Nitrososphaeria > Nitrososphaerales > CADDZS01 > DATLTL01. Next base: position 2,431 of record JAPCJU010000018.1, read on the forward strand.
GCTAGCAGGCCATGGACAATATCAGCTTCTGACCAAGAGAGTCTTTCATCATTCCTTGAATCGATTGTATTACAATAGTTCTTCCAAGCAGATTCAAACTCTTGAATCAGACCCGAGGGAGATGCCATACTTTCCCTGCTATCTGAAAGGTGCTTTTAAGATAGTGACCCTTATGGCTTCAATCAGCCTTGAGCAATATCCTCGCTCCAAGAAAGGAAAAGATATTTGTTTCATAGAATGACGTTCGATATATTTTCTCTTTGTCCATGAAGGAATAACACCAAAGAACCCCCACCACGCCAGTGACAAAAAGCGTGTTTTCGATAACTCGCGCTTGAGAAACTATTTGCAACAGGGAACGTGATGGAGATATTGTTTTCGAGGTCGGTCCTTCTAAATGCGATGAAAAGGGGACAGTCAGAGATCTCGAAATCGAGAACACCTGGAATTCCTTTGTTTCCCCAAGCTTACCCAAATTCAAAGCGAGAAGTATCGAGCCAGCTCTGAACTTATTTAGAGAGGCTCTCTCCCTGCTTTCAAAACGCCGTCGGCTAAATGATTTATCTTGATGAAAAGTACATTGTTTCCTCGAATTACAACCTTTCCATAATTCGCCGACGGGTTGCCTCCGCTAAACTCTGTCGCATCCACAAGAATTACGTTCATGTAAAGGTCCACGTTGGTCATTTTACCTCGATACTCAAGATCCATCTTTAGACGAACTGACACTTCCTTGTTGATCGCCTTTTGCAGCGCATTGAGGGGTCTTTTTCCTTGCTGCGACAACTGATAGTATAGCCTATGTACGGCAACTTTCGACCTTAGGAATAAAAACCCATCCAGCTTGGTTTTACTTCGATCACTGGACTTCAATTGAATTAAGCTATCAAACTATTCAATGTCTATTCATTTACAGTACTTAGGCGTTTATACGCCACTGACTCGTCTTGTCATCTGATTGCACATTTTTTTCTCAGCCCGATATTAGCTAATTCAACCATTGGCTCACCTTCAAGAATAAGTGGAGAACATCTCAGATCGCGAATCCATTGAATAAAATCATCGACATAAAGGTCGTTCGAATAAATACTTGTGTCCCAAGAAAAGCTCCTAGCGTCAGCCACGAGTATGATCGTTTCATCTATTACAACAGAAAAGACAAACCCCGGAAATAAGACCTAGAAGATATTCCTATGTCAGGACCAAGTTAATCCTCTCAAGTTGCTTTACCAATAATTCATCTTGTAATTTCCTATAAACCCTTCATAATTATTTCTTCTCTTGAATAATTCGCAACGGTAATAACCTGACAGGGATTGGTTAGACTTATGAATAAACGAGACTTACAAAACCATGTTGAAGGCAACCTACATAAGAAAGAAACTGTTTGCCCGCACGAAAAAAGATTGAAACAATTAGGTATTTGGAAAGAAACTAAGTGAAATCCGAATAGCAAGTGGAGCTTCAGGACTCTATCTTTTCAGATTCAGAGACAAAGCTCGGAGCTTGTATGCGGGATTGGATTGAGAAGAACAAGGAAGAAGAAAGAAAACAACTCTTTCTTGAATGCTTCCTTACCTGATGGTGTTGGGAAGAATGCAATATGATCCTCGAATGCACCAAAATGCACCAGGTTGCCATTTAGTCTGAATGTTGGTATTCGATAGCTAATTGCTTCTTCAGCTTGAGGGGCAGATTCTCTAATTGCTTGCCTTAGTTTTTCTAGAATGTTCTGGATATTATCTGGATACATGGCAATGTATTCGTCTATGGTTTCAGCTTTCTTCGTACCTTGGATCATATCTATTTTCTCAAGTTCCTTCTTCTGATCTAACGATCGTTATGGGATTATCAGATAGAAAAGATCTCTATTTTGAGATGTTGACCTTCGGTTTCCTCTTCATATGATGTACAAGGTAATGAAATTTGGAGAGATTGATGAAAGATCTCAAAGCCCGCGCGCGCGCGCGATTCTAGATCCATATCGGAAACCGCTATACTGATTTGAGTCTATTATGGCCAACCTGGCCTGTCGTGGGATGGTTAATTCTTGTTGACGCTATGACGACCATCATTCCGACCAATGCAATCCCAATAACGATGCATACTGGGAAAGCCGCGGTGAGGATGAGCGCCCAGACGATTGGGAAGAAAAAGAGGAAAACGAGGATTAGTCATAATTGTCAGGGGTAACTCCCTGACTATTTTTTTTCTCCGTCATGCCGTTTGTTTCTTGAAATAAACGGCCCATAGTCGCGCAAAATTCTCCTTAATAGTCAATACGGGAATTTGACTATGCTTAAATCTCAGACTTAGTTAACCAAACCTAATGGCGAATAAGACTCGCTACATTCCGACACTTTCAGATCTCTGGATCTACTGGAATGTTTTTTGGATAGCTTTCAAAGGCTGGTCACGCATTTTCTCTCGTCAGCCAAAGCGAGAGCCGATCAAGAATGAAGGCCTTACTGCCGAGTTGAAAACAATACACCTGTTGAAAGACGACGGCTGGTCTGTTTTCAGAACTCAAGGAATGCCTGATATTATAGCTGCAAAAAATGGAGAGGTAAGGCTGATTCAGGTCAAAGAGGGAAAATCTCGTCTAAGAAAAAACGAGTTACCGAAGATCCAACACTTGGCTGAAGAATTTGATGCAAGAGCAGAAATCTGGTACTACAAAAAGAGAGGGCGGTCACAGAAAATCCCGTTGAAACCTCGACCTGTTTCTAGAATACCAGCTCCTTAGTCGAAATTCTCTTTGCCTTTAAAATACACAAAAGATCCAGTTTCCCCAAGATCTCAAAGATTGGGTCGCCAGTATCGCGTCACCGTGGAGGAAAACGGTGTGGAGTTTTCTTTCATTCAGATTTTTCCAGCTCAAAGAAAATTCTCGGTTTCCGATTGATAGATTAGTCGAGGTTAGAGGGATACTGGCGGAGAAAAGTCAGGAGATCTTCGGTTCAGATAAGATTCCGAAGATTACAAGGATTGAGGAGATCTAGTCAAAATGAAAATTTGGATCTTCTCAGGTTCCAGTTGTGGTTGTAACTTTAGCATGTTGAATAATCCTGTCAATTGGTTTTGCGTTAAAGGATCTTTTCGGTCTGTTGCAAATCGGGCAACGTGCCTTTCCGTGAGCTGGACAGAATTCGAGGTTTGATTTCCGCGAGACGGTGATGCCACTGCGTTTCAATAAGCTACGCGTGTCTATTTTTCGCTGACGTTTGTTAACCAAGTGGGAATCCTTCAAGATTTCAGTTGAAAAGTATTGTTGAAGACTGAGTACAGATCTTTGCTTTGGGTGTAAAGATTCAGGGACTCCGCATCCCTGAGAATGAAGACACGGAGTCCCGAGGCCGGAATGCGGTTGCTGTTAGCTTCTCAATCCTAGAGAAGGTAGGCACGAGGTCCCAAGAGACCGTTGTTCCAGAACGGAGTTTCTATGACACAGTCTAAGGAAAAAGGAGAACGACTGCAGTGGCATAGCATCAGCTAGTTCGCAGTCGAATGGACTCGCAAGAGGTTTCGACAATATTTTCGACGATTTCCGGAATTCTTTCAACGAAATGGTAATTTGCTTTAAACGCATAAAAGCGAAATCTACCCTTTACATTCTTTGACTTGAGCAGATACCGAATTACCCTTGAAAGCGATACGCCCGATCGAACGCTATACATTTTCACGGCGGAGTTGGACGTTTCTCCGGCAAGTGCCCGCAATCTTGGAAAATTTGTCGGGGCCGTAAAAGAGAAACTAATGGATACAAGGAAAGAAGTATTTCCTACCGGAAAAATTGTAAGTATCGAAGCGCTAAATTAAATGGTTCTTCTAGTTATCGAGAATGAAAATTCCGTAAAAGGACGGCTGAAGTATTTTCATCACTGGTTCATCCACATTCTTCTTTTTATGAGCTAGTAGCTCCCAAGAAGAAAGAGAAGTAAACAAATCATGTCTGTAGCACTCGAGCTGTCTAAACCTGAAGATCAATCAGAGGTTTACACAGAATTGATAATCGTTGATGGTAAGGCGGTCAGAGCTACGAAACAAAACTCTAGGAATCGCCACTGTAGAGAATGCAGCTGTATTTGCTATCATTGTCCAGCCCAACATACTTGTTGCACAATGACGGTTTGTTGCGGCGATAAGTAATCGAAGGAAAGAAAAATGACGCATACGCCGGAACAAATTGATCAATCGATAGTTGTTTTGGATGAAGTCCTGCAAAAAGTAGCCAAACTACCAGAACCAATTAGAGGAATCGAGATAAGAGGAGCAAATAGGGAAGAGAATAGACGAATGTATGAAATAATAATGAGGATATACGCGCGTGGAAGAGAGCTCACCCAGAATGTTGGTGAAAAAGCAAGTATTCCTCTAGTCGTCTGCGATGAATGTTTGACCGTTTACCCGCTAGAGTTTACAAAGTTACCTCAATTCCGGAAAGGATGCCCTGTTGATAGTACTGCAAATTTCACACACTTCGACATCACCTACGTTAGAAGGTACGCCTAAAGACAAGATGAGTATTCAATCCGACAAACAAAAAGCGATCCTTGAGTTAGTACAATGGATAAAAGACTTCCATATTCTTGTTGTCTCGAACGGAAGCATTCCCATCGGCGGATCCTATTTCGAGATCCTTTCTCATGCTAAGAAATAATACAATCTCTCAGAGGGAGCAGTTAGGGAATACACTTTCTCCGCTCTGATGCTAGCTAGTGAAAAACCAGCGACAAGACCCTGAAAAGGGAAGACTGGTTTAATTGCTACAAATTAACAGCCTGACTTGTTCTTCTAGGTTGCTCTGGTCATTCCGTCAAGGAGGGTCAGCAGCACCTGGGAGGACGTTTGACCTTTAGTCGCTAGGCAAGTGCGTCAAGAACTTCTTGATTGTACGTTGATTTAACAGAAATTAAACATCTATGTTCCAACAGATGCAGAGCGCAGAGAAATGATCCACAAATGCAGTAGAATGCTGATATTTCTTTGCAGCTAAAACAGAAAACAGTTCCTCCGATGATTTTGACCCGTTGCTTCGGTTTGGGTACATCCACGTTCAAAAAAAACTCTTTTGAATTAATAATAGTTCCTGACCGCTATTATCAAAACGCGAAACATACTTTGGGAGATCTTCTTTCTCTGAGATTCGGGGCCGGGTCGAGGGGCAAAGGAATTATTTCAATAATTTGGAAGTTATCGCTTTTCTTAAATCTCGGCTCGTTAGGCAGGCGATGCGAGGGCAGTCTAGAAAACAACGATCAAGTTGGACCCAAGCAGGTGAATTATGCTAGGAAACTTGGAACATTTATTTCACGGAAAAACTGGCTTGGGGAAACTTTTCTTTTTCTTCGTTATCGACCCGAGGATTGCCTTCCTGAATGCCTGATCCCGCTTTAGTGGGATCATTCGCATTTCTTAAATTATCACAAATGGTTTCGTCCAAGGTGAGAGCAGCCGAGAAAGGAATAGGTGCGAGATACCATGAACCCAAAACTAAGGATTCGCCAGCGTCATCATTCGGGCAAATAGACAACCTTAACTTCAAAGTGAGGAACGCGAAACCTAAATTATATGAAAAAAAGGAATCTATTTCCGATTACCACAAAGATCGCAATTCTTTGATCGCCAGTCCTATTTTTTCTTGGTTTTTTTGAATCAATGGCATCTTTGGTTCTGGAACGGACTTGCTCAATAGCTTCTTTTTCCCATTCTGAACGATTAATTGTAGAACTCGATTGAATTTGGGGATCTATAACTAGATCGCACTGAACCTCAAAAGTTTCGAATCTGCCAAGCACTCTTTGCCACCAGTAGTCATTTCCTTCAGTATCCCTCCAATTTTCTAGAGCCTGTGCCAATTCATCACCGCTGTTGGACAAATTCGTTTTTGTTTCGATCATGTCCTAAGATCGAAATGGGATTAGCGACGAACTGACTATTATAGATTCACGGTTTCGAAAATTGTCTTTCCCTGCTTTGTCTTGAGAAACAAGATTAGCATGAGTCATCATCACCACAGGAAATTCTGGTAGTTTGACCCAATTAGAAGTCAAGATTTCTCCCCTTCATGCTCGAGCAGAATCGTGTAAAGTAAAACCAGTACCTTCGTGATTTCCGGCATCACTCCATTATCCTTTTTGTCAGTTTTCTCAACTTTCTCTGTAGCTATCGGCGTCGCTAGAATCTGCTTAACTTTCCAACCTTTCATGCCCAATTGAGTAAGTGCGGCATTTAACGAAAGGTTTTCAAAATGACCAAGGGATTTTGTCTCTGGATGTTCTGTTTCTAAATAGGGAGGTTGGCTTACCATTTCTATATGGTCGTCGGGGAACTGCAATACTTTATACTCGACAGGCGAATGATCTGGCATGGTTAGCTTGCAAACGTCCTAAGTATAATTGGGTTTACTCGCGTTTTGACTCGAAGACTTCCACTTATCTTTGACTCGCAAGCTTCTGAAGGTTTAGATCCCGCCCAGTGCCACATGTCCTCCAATGAAGTTATGGAACATCTGAATCCTTTTGAGCATTGGAGTCAGTCGTTTTGAGTCCTCTCATTGTGCGTTCCCGATTGCTCTGTCTTTTGATTCTTGAAGTGATAACGGCTCTCCTTATGCACTACCGTCAGGAATTCAAACTCTGCAAATTTGAAAGCTTGTTTCCTGATATTCCCTACTTATTTCAGCCACCCTCTAGTTTCAAGTAGTCAAAAAAACGTGCGAGGTCCTTTTCATAACCTCTTTTCGTGTTAGGATTCCTGATTGCCGAAAAAAATTCCGTGAGGGGATCGACCTCGATGAGGATTACCATACATTGAGGCAGATAAAATATCTTAATTAAAAACTTGAATCAAGAGTGCGGCGACCGGGATTCGAACCCGGGTTACCAGCGAACTGCTCTCCTTTAACATGGGAGAATGGCAGGCTGATGTCCTAGACCAGGATCTCCCGCATTTGAACTCTACAAGGAAGCTAAAAGGACAAACTGCGTCTAGACGATCGCCGCGTGGTCGCTCGGTTTCGCTCTGACCGTTAATAAGTAAATATCTGATTTTGATTTATCCCTAAAGTTTCAAAATCAGCTAAGCTCAAGTGTCTAAACAAATAACACTTTTAACGATACAATGAAAACAAAAGAAAAGTCTCGCGGGCCGGTCGTCTAGCCAGGCTGGATTGATGTTATGTCCTCCCTAGAAACTCCCGAACGATTGTAGAATGAATTCGTGGAGATAGCTTGGTAGGATACCACTTTGGCATGGTGGGGGTCCTGGGTTCAAATCCCAGCCGGTCCACTTTCAGTGTTCCGATCTGCCCGGTTTTCGTTTTTTCAAGAATGGATAAGTAAATCAAAAAGAAGAGCAATGTTGCAACCAACTTGTCTGACGAAAGAAGCGCGGATACTCTCCTGAACAAACAGGATAAGAAGAAAAAATCTAGAAAAAAACGGCGCGGACCCTACAGAAAGTCGAGCCCCATTCACTGAAACATTCTCAGCGAACTCGATAAGCGATCACGTCGAGTTCTAACTTCGCATCCCTGGGAAGTCGAGAAACCTGAACCGTTGATCTCGCGGGCGGAATGTCGCCAAAAAACTCGGCGTAAACGGTATTGAAGGTGGGATAGTCCTGCATATCCGAAAGGTATACCGTGCATTTCAGAACTCTAGAAAAATCCGACCCGGTTGAGGCGAGGACAGCCAGAATGTTATTCATGACTTGACGAGTTTGCCCCTCGATGGTAGTTGATTCGATTTCTCCCGACTTTGGGTTGAGGGCAATTTGACCCGACAAGAAAAGCAAGTCTTTGTAAGCGACTGCCTGAGAATATGGCCCTATCGCTTTCGGCGCGTCTTCAGATTTGATAGATTGCATCTCAGTCGATCAGTTTTAACGTTCAATTAACAATTACTCGAAGAACTGCTTACCTATTTTCGTTTTACAGAGACGATTATTATCGCAATTCCAGCGATAGCTATCGCAACAATTAGTGCGATCACCGGCCCCAAATTAGCCGGTGTTTGAAGAAAGACAGATTTCAGAATTGATAGTGGAAAAATCAAATCCTAGGTTCCCGCTTCTGCCTAGTTGCAAGCCAGATTAAACTTTGCGCTTTCGGCGACAAACGTTTCACCGATGAGTTGAAAGTTCTGATCTCGCTCCTGATTTCGGAAACTGATTTACTTTATGATGATTCTTGGAGATAGCTTCGAGACTAATTTGACGTCTCGTACGGTTCTCCGCTTGAGTTTTTCAAGTGGAAGAAAATCCCGAACAATAACGCCGTCTCGAAGCAGGGGCTGAAGCATGGGCTTGTAATTCTTGGAGGGAGGTTTTTTGCCAAGCGTTATCACGTCGCTGAATGTTGAAGGATCTCTGAAGACATTTTTAACACCCGAAAGATCGCCCCTCTTTGCACTAAGAATCTTATTTCCGGAATCATCTACAAGAAAGACTATTTTTCCGCCAAAGTCAAGCACGGGTGCAGTGGATATGCTCGTACCTATCCCAAATCCATCAACCCATTGTTTCAGATCATTAATTTCTGCTTCATCGAGACCGCCTGAAACAAAAATCTTGACCTTGCTCCCGCCCCTTACCCCCAGTTCCCACCTGACTTCCTGGACTATTTTCTTCAGGTCTCCCCGGCGAGTAGATGGAGTGTCCAGCCTTACACCGTATAGATTTTCTCCTAACGCTTCAAAGGCTTTGATTGCAGCAATTTTTTCATCGCTGAAAGTGTCGATCAATGCGATCCTCGGGACCTTCTTTGAGATCGCTTCATCGAAAATCTTCCACGCCCTAACTTCATCGCCCACACAAATGATGAACGAATGAGGCATGGTACCGCCAGCTTCCGTTTTCAAGAGTTTCGCTCCAAGCACATTCGAGACGCTATCGATCCCGCCGATGAAGGAACTTCTTTCGATCATCGCAGCAAGCGCAGGGTGAGCCCTCCTTGTTCCGAAGCTCATTCCGATCTTTCCCTCCGCAGCAAGTACCATTCTGGCGGCCTTTGTGCATATGCCGCTCGATTGACAAAGGAAGCCCAATATCGGATTCTCGTACTTTGCAAACTCTTTGTAATGTCCCGTTATCCGGACGATCGGCTCGTAAATTGCAAGATTTGGGTCGGTCAAAAAAACGTCCCCCTCTTCGAAAGCGTCAACATCAACCCTTACCCCCTCCAGCAGTTTCGCGACCTCGTAAATCCCACAAACCACAGCCCAGTTGGAGGCGAAGGGTGTCTTTCTTGTGTAAACTTCCATCGTCACGATGGGATTTATTTTCGCAAATTCCAATGCTTCAACTGCATACTGAAAATAGATGTCTGTTGTCACCGCATCTTTGATTTCCTTTTCCTTCGGAATCCAAAAAAGTCGGTCGTCGAGATCGCGAGTGGCGGCTTTCAACTTCGAGAATGTCCTTAAATTTCACACTCGCTACCTGATCCGATTTAAGCAGTTACTCTGATCTGTAAATTCTCCGAATGGGAAAGGAAATAAAGCCTGACGAACCAATACTTTTAGTGTAGAGAAAATGAGCGGACCGGATAGCCCAGAATCTCAGACAAAGGTCTTTGGCGGAGTTGTCTATGAGTGTGTTAGATGCGGTACCAAAGTTAACGCAGATGAATTAGCGCAATTGCCAGAAATAAAGTGCATTTGCGGTTACCGAGTTCTGAAAAAGGCTCGACCTCCGGTCGTAAAACAAGTGAAGTCAATCTAAATTAGGCACTTTTTTGGAGGAATTCTCAAACTGAGGGATTTCTCTATACGTCAATCAACGAAACACCTGTGCTTCAGATGTTCGGTTAATTACGATATTC
>JAPCJU010000180.1 GCA_027886795.1 Nitrososphaerota archaeon
GACACTTTCATCTGCAATACTATTCGGCAGCGCTTATCCAATTATTCAGCTTTCGCTTCGTTTCTATGATGCCTTTACCATTTCTCTTTACAGGGCGATTCTAGCTGCGATGGTTCTTCTCCTGTATATTCTGGTAACAAAGAAAAAAATCCAACTGCGAAGAAGGGATGTTCCATATCTTGTACTAGCGTCAGTACTTGGAGCATCGGGTTTTTGGACGCTCCTAAACGAATCCGTGCTTTATCTCGAGCCCGACACAGCTTCTTTCTTGACCTCGCTCTACTCGTTGATCGCAGTCGTTCTTGCTGCTCTTGTCCTTCATGAAAAAATGAACGTAACCTCAGCAGTTGGAGTAGCATTGGGAGTTTTCGGAACCATTGTGATTGTTGCTCTAGGCGAAAAAGCGAATTTCGCTGGTAGCTCGCCAGTTCTGGGATCGATAATCGCTATTGTTTCAGCATTTTCCTGGTCGGGATACATGATCACATCAAGATATCTCGTCGGAAGGAAAAGCACTTCCGGTGAAGGGACTAGTCCCGAGTACGTCACATTCTACACTTTTCTCTTTGCGATTCCATTCACCGTTATTGCGATGCTCTTGACTTCATCCGGACGCTACTTTCTGAATTCTTCGCCGAATGGAATTTCTTACATGCTTTATCTTGGAATTGCAGTTTCAGGAATTGCCTTCTTAATCTTCAACAAGGGGATGCAGCTAATCGGAATAACGGGGGCGGCCATAAATCAGCTGTTGTTTCCGGCGATTTCGGTAATACTATCGTTTTTCATTTTCGGAGAAACGATTAATCTTTACGATCTGGCCGGAATGTCCATGATAGTAATCGGGATTCTGTCGGCACAGGTTTTTTCTAGGCGCCAAGTTTAGTTTTTGAAATCAGCGATCTTATCTTTTCAGGAGTGATTGGCAGTTCTAGAAATTTCACTCCAAATTGCGACAGTGCATCATCTATTGCGTTCGCAATCGCTGCGGCTGTGGGAATTGCCGCTCCTTCGCCGAGACCCTTGAAGCCGCCGAGAGTCAGCGATGGGGTCTCGATCGAATCAACGAATACAGCGGGCATGTCTCCTGCGGTCGGGAGAAGGTAATCGATGAACGTCGAAGATAGCAATTGACCGTCATCGGCATAGACGAGATCTTCAAACATGGCACCTCCAATTCCATGTGCGAGAGCTCCGTGAACTTGGCCATGCGCGGTCATCGGATTTATCAGGACACCGCTGTCATCTATTATGAAATATTTCCGAAGCTTAACCTGTCCAGTCTCAGGATCCACCTCCAGCTCGACGACGTGAGTCGCGTAGCTGCAAGTTGTAGGCACATCGGGTTCATAGAATGAGACTACATCGAGTCCTGGTTCCATCCCTTCCGGCAGCTTTGAGGAAAATCTTAGAGCAATGTCTGCAACTTCCCTGAACGAGATCGATCTCTCCGGTCGTGATTTGGAAAAGATTCTGCTTTCCTTTATTTCGAGATCTTCTGGAGCTTCTTTTAGGACGTGTGCACCGATCTGTAGTATTTTGTCTTTCAGTTTTCTCGAGGCCTTGATGCATGCTCCTCCCGTGGTCACAGTACCCCTGCTCGCCCAGGCCCCAAACCCGTATGGCGCCTGTTGAGTGTCGCCTTCCTCAACCAGAATATCTTCGAACTTTACACCCAGGGCGTCAGAGATAACTTGAGCAAAAACTGTTTCATGCGCCTGCCCCTGACCCGCCATTCCGAGCTGCGCGGTTATTTTGCCCGAGGGATCTGCAAACAGCCGGCAGGACTCCCAACCCCCCACGGCCCACCCTAGCACTCCCTGCAGCCTCGAGGAAGCAGGAGCCGTGTACTCGACATAGCTGGCTAACCCTACTCCGATGAACTTGCCATCCCGCCTTGACCTTTCTCTATCACGCAGCAATTTTTCATAATCAGAGAACCTTACCGTTCTTTGCAGTACCTCTTTGTAATTTCCCGTATCATAGGTCACCCCGATCGGAGTAGTCCAGGGGAGGTCAACTGAGTCTATCATGTTTTTCATGCGTATTTCGACGGGGGAAATGCCAAGTTTTTTTGCAATGATGTCCATCATCCGCTCGATGACGTAAGCAGCGACCGGCCGGCCGAAGCCTCTGTGGGGGCCGCACGGCGCCTTGTTTGTTACAACGCACCATAGATCAAAGTCGTAATTTTTCAGCTTGTAAGGACCGGGAATTGATGCTACAGTCAGCATCGCCGGCTGAACTTCTGTCCAGAAAGTCCCGGATACACCAAAATCTGCGACAACTCTGTCCTTTACTCCAAGCAGCGTTCCGTCGTTCTTGACAGCACATTCCACATAGTGTACCTGTTGTCTTTCGTGGCCGGCGATCATCAAGTGCTCTTTGCGGTCCTCGTACCACTTTACGGGACGTCCTAACTTCATCGAAAGAATAACGGTTGATACCTCATCCTGGAATACCGCCGATTTTATTCCGAAACCGCCTCCAACATGTGGGGCGATCACCCTGATCTTATTTTCCGAAAAATCAAGAGTCTGCGCCAGAAACGTACGTAGAGCGTGCGGGAATTGAGTCGACGCGTAGATTAACAGTTTCCCCTCGGTCTTGTCAAAACTCGCGAGCATTGCTCTCGTCTCCATTGGGGTCGGAGAGTAACGATTGCTGACGAGCCTCTCTCTGAAAACATGGTCAGCTTCCTCAAACGCATTCTCAGTACCAGGACTTTTCATCTCGTCGTGGAAGATCACGTTGTCGCCCCAATCTTCGTACAATAGCGGGGCACCTTTCTCTAGGGATTTTTCAGCGTCGACCACCACATCAAGCGGTTCATAGTTGACTTCAACGAGTTCTATCGCATCTTCCGCGATCGCCCTAGATATCGCGGCAACTGCTACGACTGGCTCTCCAACGAACCTTACTTTGTCCGTCGCGAGGGAAAGTCGCTCGGGAGTTCGCAGTCCCGGTTTCGCCATCCAAGTCACGAGCTGCCTTGCTGTCTCCCGGCCGGTCAGCACATAGACGACGCCCGGGAGCTCGAGTGCCTTCGTTACGTCAATGTTCTTTATCCTCGCGTGCGCATATGGGCTGCGAAGAAACGCAGCGTAAACCATGTTAGGCAGTTTCAAATCATCTGTGTAAGACCCAACGCCCTTCACAA
>JAPCJU010000181.1 GCA_027886795.1 Nitrososphaerota archaeon
GAGACCAGGTAAGCTGTCCCGTAACCATAGCCCCTGTACTGAGGGCCCCTGTATTGATCCACCTGGGTCTTTTCAATTTCGCCGACTACTCCCGCTACCACGATGCTTCCCTTCAGTTTCGTTCCTGTATCCTGGATAGTCCGAACTGCTGATGCATATGCTGCGAGCGCAGATTTCATATTGAACGCACCCATTCCGTATAGCCAGTCGCCCTCAACTCGCCCCCAGGGAGGCCCCGGCCGGTAAACAGGCGATATCGCCCTGAGAATTTCCAAGTCTTCACTTGCAGCAAACGATGTATCCAGATGGCCGTTGAACATTAATGTCGCGGCATCAGGATCTTCACCTTCTAAAGTGGCTAGAATATTGAATCTCCCTGGCTCTACCTCCTGCATCACGACTTTCATACCCAAGGCGCGAAGTTTCGACGCGTAAAGCTCGCCGACTTCTCCTTCCTTTCCCGTCGGGCTATCCACGTTGACTAAATCCAGGGAATCTTGGACTAGCCTTTGGGTGTCCAGAGAATCGGCGATACTTTTGGCTTCCTTCAAGACTGTTCTTCCCTTATCCCCGGGCAAGAGCTATCGGCCGAACAAGAGATCCGGTCGCTCCCCGAACCTTAAGCGGCAGCACGATTAGCGTTGACACATACTGTTCATCTTTTGCCAGTTGCTCTAAATTCAAACTCTTTATCATGAAAATTCCGTTTTCGACCAGAAACGCCTGGTGGAGCTCGAACGGCTTTGGAACCCCGAAAGCAAGATTGTCAGAACAGGCTACAGAAATCTTCATCGAAGCTAAGAGTCTCGCAGAGGTCGCGTTCATCCCTGCAAACTTGTGGAGATAAGCATCCGAATCAGTTGTCATAAATCTGGAATATCCAGTTCGGACCAAAACCGCGTCACCCGGCTTGATCTTCAATTTTTCGGAAGCGATTGCTCCTTCGACGTCGTCGGGGGTGATCTCGTATCTTTCTGGAAGAATGTCAAGATCTTTGTATTTCGGAAAGTCAAGAAGGACAGCCCTCCTTACGAGAGGAGGAATTTCCTCTACGCTCATCTTGGAATAACCGACATGCGATTCGAGCTCGGCTGCATTAACCCCGCCGTACAGTTTTCCATTTTTTGACATGTGGCATAGAGCATCGAGGTGCGTGCCGGAATGCATGCTCGTGGTAATCAATTCGAGAGAGTCTGCAAAGCCGAGCCCGGGAGCGATATTTTCGAATATCTTTTTCGTCTGCTCATGATATCTGTATAGATAAATCAGAAAAGGGGGATCGGCGGGGTGAACGGGCATTCCCCACCAATAAGGTTGACCTAGATCGTAAACCTTCGAATTAACTAACTGATTAACGAAATCCTCATTCTTGTCGATCTCTAACATGAAAAATTACTCCCTTTGACAGATTGATCGAACAGGCACGGAATTCAACTTAAAATGTTTGTCAGAAATCATTCATGTATTGAGATTTTGTTGAATTAATCGAGCAAATGATTATAGGATCTTTATAGTACAACCCCACGCGTCCTTATTTCTTTAGATTCTTTCTCGAACGATCAAATCAATGCCGTTCGAAAATATTTTTCTTTCACGAGGTAAATGATCTTGATAAAAGGGCCGGAAATCTTTATTCTCTATATTCGAAAAAATTGTCAACTTTGATCTTGAAAAAAACGACCAAAATCATTGCCCGGCCAATGCAACAGACTCGAAATCAAATGGCCTGAACGTGAATTGAAAGCCAATACTATCTTGATCGAGGATAAAGCAACTGGCCGGCCCCGCGCGTCCTATTAAGTTCTGTGTAATAATTGCCTAGAAAAGTGTTCTCCGCCCTAGAGTTAAATGCGGAGTGGTTGCCATCCTATTGATCAATTCTAGTTGGATAATTTGCGAGTCGCCGACTCAGATCAGCAACAAGAACAACAAAAACTCCCCAGGCTTGGAAGCCAAGTGAGGTTTGGAGACGGAATAACCGCGGGGAGAATAAGGGCGCTAAACTCCGACAGTTTCGTCGTAATCAGAGGCAAAAAAAGAATCAGGAGGCTCGTGTTCCCGTATAGCTCAATTGCATCGATTGGAAACAGGGTGGTCACTCTCCGGGCGACAAAATCCGATGTCCTGGAAAAACGTGTTCCTCTCGACGTGGGAGATCGAGAGTTCATATCAAAGAAAAGATTTCTCAGGGAACTTGATCTACGTCTTGAATTAGATAATTGCGATAGAGCGGAAAGAATAGCAAGAATCACCCTTTATCTCATGAGCAAGAGATTATCGCCCGAACAGAAAAAACAGCTAAAGAAAAATCTTCCCTCAGGGATTCGTAGTCTCTGGGCGACAGTCGAGCAGACTGGGACAGAGCAATTTTTCAACATGTCAGATTTTCTCATTCCGATCAAGAAACAGGGAAGGTTCCAGACCATGGAGGAGGCGTTCATTGCCGCAAGAGAAGTTTTTTCCTCGCTGAAGAGAATAATGACTTCGGTGGAGGCAATCGAGATTTCTCGATCTCTTCCGAGAGGATTGCAAGAAATTTGGGATTGCGCCAGTTAATCGCCGCGTAACGTCCAAAGCAATCCATTTTTTCTTGCTCATGCTAGTACTGTAATTTTCTGAACTTTCCTCAAGAAATGCCGATGCTCGATGGCAATTTACGAGTTTGAAGGCAAAAGACCACAAATCCCAGACTCCTCGTACGTTCATGAATCAGCCATCGTCACGGGGGATGTCACTTTGGGTGAAGAATGTTTCATCGGCGCCGGGGCAGTACTTCGTGGCGATTATGGCTCGATTATTGTAGGTGATAGAACCTCAATTCAAGAAAATAGTGTTGTGCACGCGCGCGATGGAGACTATTGCAGAATAGGCAGCGACGTGCAAGTGGGTCACGGATCAATCCTGCACAACTGTAAGATCAGCGATTTTGCAGTCATAGGACTGGGATCAAGGATTTGTGATTTCTCAACCGTGGGTGTCTGGACAATTGTCGGGGAGGGCTCGGTAGTCGTATCAAAAAGCACCATCCCGGATGGCAAAGTTGCGGTAGGTACTCCCGCAAGGGTAATCCGAGACGTTAGCGAAGAAGACAAGAAGACCTGGTCTTTCTATAAGCAAAAATACGCTGAACTTTGTCAGCGATACAA
>JAPCJU010000182.1 GCA_027886795.1 Nitrososphaerota archaeon
GCGTTCTGTTGAGGATAAACAACCGTTGTGGAATCAGGTTGTTCGATCACCCCCGGGCCCTCTAATTCATGGCAAGCTTGGAGCCTTGAACTATTGTACTCGGAACAAAGACTTCGCTCCTTGTCCTTCCTGTTATAAATTTCGTGTTGAGTCTTAATGGCGTCGACTACTTACTCCAGTACCTGGAGACTGTCATCCGCCCGCTTTTTCGAACTGATAAATATACTCAATGAAATGCTTGAAACTTGTGCTAGACAATCTGCTGCTCGATTCAATGAACCTTTCTTCGTCAGAGATACTTCACGTTGCGAAAGAATCAATCAAATTCGGATTCAAAAAACTGTGGACAACGGAAGGCTCAGAGAGAGATTCTTTTGCAATCCTATCTAGCATTGCGCCGTATTGTGTGGGAATCGGAGTCGAAATCGGCACGAATCTCACCAGTGTATACAGTCGCACCCCTCTTTTGATTGCAATGTCATCCATCACTTTGAGTGAGATTACAAACAACCATTTTTTCTTGACAATTGGAACTGGAGGAATAGGATATGTGGAAAAGTGTCACGGGCTGGAATTCGATCGCCCGTTGCGACGAGTTAGAGAATACCTGACTCTTGTGCGAAAGATGCTTACGAGCAAGGTTGGAGAAAAGATCGTCTTCAATGGAGAATTCTTCAAAGTGGATTTTAAGCAGCGCAACGTCCCTAGTGGTCCAATTTCTATTTACTCAAGCGCTCTAAATCCGAAGATGATTCAGCTTGCTGGCGAGCTAGCCGATGGAGTTGTGTTGAGTCATCTGCCCCTCGGGTCTTTAGAAGGAGTGAAACACAATTTGAAGGTGGGCGCACAAAAATCTGGTCGGGATGTTTCCAAAGTCGCAATTTTCTCAAATCTGCCGGCTGGTCTCGAAGTCCAAGAGGGAATAGATTCGTTACGCAAGATGATCGCGTTTCATATTGCAGCGCCGACGTATGAATATTTGCTCGAATTGGCCGGCCATGGCACTGAGTGCAGAGAAATTCGCGAAAAATGGGAGTCAAAGAAGCTTGGTGAAGCTGTTGATATGGTTTCCGATGATATCATAAACACTGTCAGCCTTGGGTACAGAGAAAAAGACATCAAACAACGAATCAGAGATTATGAAGATGCGGGAGTAATTCCGATATTATATCCGGCTGTAAGGCCGACCAGTCCAGCTCAAGATGTCATTGAGCTAGCTCGAATTTGTAGAACAAGTGAGTGAACTTTCAGACCTCTCATAAAGTGTTGGATGCTTTGGATTCAACCTCGACAGTTTATCCTGCACGCAAAAAGGCATCAGACGCTGTGTAGCTTCTGGACAGAAAAGTGAAGGAAAGATCATAGACGGATAAGATATCTTGCATTGCTCGAAATTAAAGACACGCACTAAAAATTGAAGGAGCACCGCGTAGTCTAAAGCTGATCCATCCGAAGATAGAATGATTTTCAGAAACTCAGATCTTCGTAGACTCCAGGGTCTCCTTTATCCAATCAACGAATCTGTGATATGCGTCAATGCCCTTTGGCGTGAGGGCGATCCTCTCAGCTCCCTCGTCGTCGACAGTTTCAGCGACAAGTTCATGCTTCAACATCCATTCCAGATATTCTGTGAAACGTGGATAGTTGACTCCGAGAGGCATCTGGATGTTAGTCTTTTTCATGGCTGAACCGTTGCGATAGAGGACGTCCAGAAATCGCGCTACGACGTATAGATCCGGTCTTTCCAACTATCGTCCCATCATTAGAGAGTTTCCAGGAATTCCTGCTTTCGCCGCTCGAATATCTGTCGCTGCTCTTCAAACTTCGCGACTTCCTTCTCGTAATCTTTGTTCATCTCGTACCGGAAAAAGAGCCAGACGAGTACGCCTATGAGTAACGCGAGCGGGGGTTTTGCGGGAAGGACTGTAAGGACGAAAGCTACTATTCCGAAAAGAAAGGAGTCTTGATTTCTTTTCCTCACCAGTTCCGGCAGGAGAGTAATGATTTTTTCTGCAAAAGAAAGTACGTCTGCCGTCATTGCTCCATGGTTTTCGGAGTTGCGTTTTTTGATCTCGTTAATCGCGCCGGCGAGTTCATCTAGTCTAGCATCCTGCTTCCTGCCGAGCCCGAAATATGATACCACTCCACTCAGTATGGAAGCAATTCCAATCAAAGCAAGAAGTGTTAGAATTATGCTAGGATGCAATGAAAAAAAAGAAAACGAATACTGAGTTAGGATATACCCGAAAGTGAAAGCGGCAAACCCGAAAAATACCAGCAAAGTTGTAAGAAACGCGGTCGCCAGCTTTACTTGTTTTCGACGCCCCCTCAACCGCCGAAGCCACTTCTCAGCAATGTCGACAATTGAATCTAGATTCGATTGAATTTGTCGACCAGGAGCTGAAGAGTCTCTTTGTACAGCCATTCAATCATAAAAATTGCTTAATTGCCTAAAAGAATAACGTGCTGTGAATACGTATCTTTCCAATTCTTGGCGATTTGATTAGTCGGACTGGAATATCGAGCCCTTTGGGTCTTTGCTTCAAATTTCGAAGTTAATCGGAGACACGTAATGAAACAGGAAACAAATCCCGAACCATATCAAACATAACGTTAATTAGAATATTCGCCCTGCCGAGAAAGTTGAAACAGCATGCAGACGACAACGTTAGATCTGTTAAGCGATAGAGCTCGTTTCGTTAGAACAGAAACCATTCGGCTGATTCAGATTGCGAGGAGCGGCCATTATACGTCGGTCTTTTCTGCGGCAGAAATTCTTGCCACGCTCTACTATCACACGATGAATATCTCCAAAGATCCCAAGTGGCCAGACCGGGATCGTCTGATACTATCGAAGGGCCACGTCGCGGTTGGTGTCTATCCAATCTTGGCCGATCTGGGATATTTTCCTAAAGATTGGCTCGATAACTATGCCCACGTCGGTTCCGCACTCGGAGACCATCCGGACATGAGCAAAGTCCCGGGTATTGATTTTAGCTCAGGATCTTTAGGGCATGGGCTCTCAGTAGGTATTGGAATTGCGCTTGGATTGCGCCTGAAAAAATCTGCCGCTAGGGTGTTTGTTCTCATGGGCGACGGAGAAATGAATGAAGGACAGATCTGGGAAGCTGCACA
>JAPCJU010000183.1 GCA_027886795.1 Nitrososphaerota archaeon
TCGGTCGAGGCCATCCTTTCGAAATACATACCGATCATCACCATCGTCGGTGGAATCTTCATCGGGCTTTTAGCTTCTCTGTCAAACATTCTGGGCGTTTATGGACCCGGAGTCGGCCTTCTACTTATGGTGGATATCATAATCCAGTATTACCAGATGCTCGTAAAGGAGCAACTCGAGTCTATGATGCCAAGGCTTGGTGCTTTACTTGGGCGAACCTAGTGTCGCCCTACAAGCTGGCGAAGAAGCGAAAATTTCAGATTCGAACCAAGGCGTTTCCACTTCTTCAGCTTCTAGGTCCCACTCACGGCAGAAAAACCGACGGGTGGTAATCGTCGGAATACCCGGCGTTGGAAAAAGTACCGTGGTAAAGAGGGTCGTAGACTTGATGACGGAGCGAAATCTCAAGACTGACATCGTGAACTACGGTACGACGATGATGGAGGAAGCGACCCGCGTGCACGGACTGAAGTCAAGGGATGAAATGCGAAAACTTCCGGTCGAAGACCAGAGAAGGCTTCAGATTTACGCGGCTGAAAAGATCTCGAGATTGGAAAGGCCATTCGTCATAATCGACACACATCTTTTCATTGTGACCAGGGAAGGATTCTGGCCAGGAATGCCCTTAGATGTCTTGCGAGCTTTGGATCCTACCCATCTGGTCTTGGTTTCTGCCTCGCTAGAGGAGATAAGATCCAGGCGCGAAAATGACACGACTCGAAGCAGGGACGTTGCGACACTAGAATCTCTCGAGCTCGAGATGGATGCGGCGAAAACATTGCTTTTCGCGTCGAGTTTGGTCTGCGGATGTCCGGCTCTCATAGTGAAAAATTCCGCGGGTCAGGTTGACGATGCAGCCAAAAGCATAATCAACTCGGTGTTTTCCAACTAAAGGAAGGTGCATGCGTCAACAATGCCAATTGGGGCACTCCTTGGTCTTTTGCCAAGTTTGAGTAATGCCGCTCTTCAGATCGCCTCACCGGTCACGATTTCTCTATCGCAAACTCTTCTCGTCGTGCTGGAAGCGATTGGTGTCAACTGTCTATATGCCGTCGGGAGACGTAAATTTACAAACATAGAAAAGATGAGGCGGGTCAACGCGGAAATGAAGGCATTTCGATCCGAAATGTCCGCCGCTCAGAAAGCAGGTGACAAGCAAAAGCTCGAGAAACTGAAGAAAAAACAGCAACAGATGCAGAAGATGCAGGCGGAAATGAGCATGGACAATCTGAAACCCACCTTGCTTTTCATGCTGCCGCTGCTTGGAGTCTATTACCTCGTGAGCAGTTTCATAAAGAACGCGACACTCGTGATCGCGCCTATCCCGTTCCAGATGTTCAATTACGGTCCCCCGATCGAAGTACCCTTCTTCTGGTGGTACATGATCTGCTCGTTCACTTTCAGCGGGGTCATCACTCGCTTGTTCGGGTTGAGTCTCGACTAATTGCTCTAAACGCCCTAATTGACTCCTGCGATACGTAGTTTCGAACATTCTTATATGGAGAATTTCGGATATGGGATAGCATTATTCGGGTTAGGATTGCTGCTCTGAAAAATGAAACGGAGGACTCGGAACATTTCTGTCATAATATCTGGAATGCCATCCGTTGGCAAAACGACCGCCGCGAATGCGATAGCTGACAAATATGGTTTGAAGCATGTTGCGGGAGGAGACATGCTGAAGGAAATGGCTATCGAGCGTGGATACAAACCCTCTGGTTCAGAGTGGTGGGATACCTTGCAAGGAATGGCGTTTCTTTCCGAAAGGGAGAGAAATCCCAACTTCGACAAAGAGGTAGATCAGAGGCTCGAGAAGTATCTGAAGACGGGAAACGTGGTCATGACGAGCTACTCTATGCCATGGCTTGTCAGAGATGACGGATTGAAACTGTGGTTTCACGCATCGCAAAAAACAAGAGCTTCGCGTCTTGCAGGCAGGGACTCGATATCGAATTCAAAAGCACTTGTCATCATTAGAAAAAGAGATGCCGAAAACAAGAGACTATACAAAAAGCTGTACGACATCGGTTTCGGGGAAGATCTTTCTCCTTTCCATTTTATTATTGATACTAACAAGATGACCGCAAAGGAAGTTGCTCAAGCCTCGACCAAGATCGTCGGCGAATATGCCCGCGCGAAAAACGAGAAGACACGCTGAAATGTCAACATTGTTAAGCAACCGGCTGGAAAGATTCTCTAAGGATGCCACGCTATCCAACGAAAGAGATCTCCTTGCGATCAGACCTGAGGAAGAATCTAATCCAAAGTACGGATTCAAACCTGAAGAAAGACCCATCAAAGAGTATCTGCGTACTGGATTCATAGTTTTGGACAAACCCCAGGGGCCGACGAGCCACGAAGTTGTAGCGTGGGTCAGAAAGATGTTTGAGCAGGAGAGAGCGGGACACTCTGGAACGCTTGACCCGATGGTATCGGGAATTCTCCCCATCGGACTGGGTGACGGGACAAAAGGTCTTTCGGTTCTGCTGCTTGGTCCCAAAGAATACATCTGCGTTGCGAGAATTCACGATTCGGTTCCTCAAGAACTGCTTTACGGCACGATCAGACAATTTGTCGGTCCGATTTTTCAGAAACCGCCTCAAAGATCCTCAGTCAAGCGAGTAACACGAACGAGAACAATTTACGAACTAGAAATAATGGAACAATTTGGAAATTTGCTCCTTCTTAGGATTCTTTGCGAGGCGGGGACTTACATTAGGAAGCTCGTCTATGACGTTGGAGAGATAATATCAGTAGGTGCAACGATGGCAGAGCTAAGGAGGACCCGCGTTTGTCAACTTGATGAATCGGACCTAGTGAGGCTTCACGATCTCTACGAGGCAAATGAAATTTTCAAGGAATCGAAGAACGAGACTCGACTGCGCGAGCTAGTTAGACCTATCGAATTCGCAGTGTCCTTTCTCAAGCAAATCAAAATTAAAGATTCGGCAGTCGAGTCAATATGTCAGGGTGCTCAACTTGCAATTCCTGGCGTTGTCTCAATTTCCAGGGGAATACAGAAGGGAGAGGTCGTGAGAATTACAACTGGAAAAGGTGAACTTGTCGCGATTGCGGAAGCCCAACTAGAAGAAAAAGAGATCATCTCGCAGGAACATGGACTCGTGGCTCTCACA
>JAPCJU010000184.1 GCA_027886795.1 Nitrososphaerota archaeon
CTATTCGAAAGATATCAACAAGTTGTGGGACCAAGCCACCGCCGCCGGTGCCCGGATCATAATGCCGTTGAGTAACCAGTTCTGGGGAGAGCGTTATGGTCAACTCGCGGATCCATTTGGCCATCGCTGGTCGCTTTCGCAACAGGTAAGAATGACAGACGAAGAGATGGACGCTTTGGAAAAAGCGTCAATGGAAATGCTAGCGCAGGGTGAGCACCCCGCCGAACCTTCGACTGGAGCTGGCTGAAACCGAGGATCAGATTTTTAGCAAGGGCCTGGTCTTTGTTAGAATCTCATTTGTTTCCACGCTTTTCTTTGTAAGTAGTGTGGCCATCATCTTCTTGGATGCGAAGGGAATCAAAATTAGTTTGGCATCCGAGTAAATCCTTACTATAGCTTCTATTTCGCCGAATACTTTCTCTGGTTCAGAAGTGATCCCAAAAATTAACGCCGAAAATAATCCAGCCTTAGAACGTACTTCTTTAGCAAGTCCGAGATATTTTCGTTCATATTCCGGGCCGAAGGCATGTCCCAGAATCTCACCTTTGTCGTCATTGATCGTCAGTGAAAGTATCGAGCTATCTGTGGCTAGAATTTTCTTGCAGAGAGAATCCATCTCACTTTCTTGACCCTTTTTCAAAATTGAAATCGAATACCGCCCTGATATCGTTCTCGCAAGACACATTGGAGCCTCTAATATTAACCGTTCGTAACCTTAATACGAAATACCGGAAAACATTCCTTGCGTAGATGTCTGAGGCATCTTTTGAGCGACAGAGTCGAAAAGCCGAATAGGTTCCGCGTCGGATGCAGCGGGTGGTCCTATGAGGACTGGGTGGGTCCTTTTTATCCAAAGGGCTCAAGGCCGGGGGACTATCTGCAGATGTACTCTTCGGTGTTTGATGCCGTCGAGATCGACTCCTCTTTTTATCGAATCCCAAACCAATTCATGATTTCCAAGTGGAACAAGAATACTCCCCAGGATTTTGTTTTCTGCCCCAAATTCCCAAAAAAGATCACTCATGAGTTTAAACTTCAAAACGTGGCGAGTACCGTCAGTTTCTTTTACAGGACCCTCGCGGGGCTTGGGGACAAATTGGGACCACTCGTAATCCAGCTCCCGCCCTCGTTCAAATACGATAAGGGTCTTCCCATTTTGGAAAAATTTATCGCTTCCGATCTAAAGACTTCCACTTTTAGGCACGCGATAGAATTTAGGCACAAGTCATGGTATCGAGACGATGTTTACAAACTCCTCGAAAGCAACAACGTTTCCTTTTGTTGGTCAATAAACCAGTATTCCACTTCTCCTACAAGAGTCACATCAGACTTCATCTACACTCGAATGGTCGGAGAGAGAGACATCACAAAGTTCGACGTGATTCAAAAGGATCGAGCAAAACAGATGAAGGAAATGTCGGATGCCGTCAAGAGCTCGATCGGATCAGTCGACGATGCGTTCATTTTTTTCAACAATCATTTCGCGGGATTCGGCCCCGAATCGGTCAATGAATTCAGAAGGCTACTTGGTTTGATGGAAATGGATTTTGGAAAAACGAAATTACCGACCGCGCAAGAAATTGTCAGGGATCAGTCTGTGGAAACTCAAAAGAGCTTAATTGATTTCTGATACCTTCGAGTGATTTGAGAAAGGGCGTATGTCTTTACGGTCACAAAGAACGAGGATCTCAAAATACCTAGAGTAATTTTCCACATTGACATCAACTCATTTTATCCTTCAGTTGAGATTCGAGAGAACCCGACTCTGAGAGGGAAACCGGTAATTGTAGGCGCAGATCCAAAGGGGGGAGAAGGCAGGGGAGTAGTCGTTTCCTGTTCATACGAAGCGAGGAAGTTGGGAATTCGCTCGGGGCAACCGATTTCGAGGGCGTACAAGATTAGTCCAGACGCTGTATATCTCAGACCCAACTTTCCTCTTTATTCAAGAGTGTCAAAGAGGATCATGAATATTTTACGAGGGTTCAGCGACAAGTTTGAGCAGGTAAGTATTGACGAAGCTTTTCTGGACGCAACAGAGAAACTCGGCAGAGACTACGCGAATGCAAGAGACCTGGCAATCACGATCAAGGCCGAATTAGAGGCTAAAGAAGGACTCATCTGCTCCATCGGAGTTGCGCCAAACAAGTCAAGTGCGAAAATCGCTTCCGAGTTTCAAAAGCCGGACGGGTTGACCGTAGTGTATCCCGACAATTTGCAAACCTTCCTCGCACCCTTGCCGGCCTCAGCGATCAGCGGAATAGGGAAAAAGACTGATGAGTTTCTCTCTTCTATCGGAGTCAACACGATCGGCGATCTCCAGAAAGTTCCTGGAAAAGAACTCGTCAAGAATTTTGGGAAAACCGGAGTCTGGCTTTGGGGAGTCGCGAACGGGCTAGAGAAAATTGAAGTGAAAGAACGGCCGATGCGGTCGTTGAGTGCGGAACACACATTCGAGAAAGACGTATCGGATAAGACGGCAGTTCTTTCCAAACTAGATGAACTTGCGGCGCGTCTTCAAAAGCGGGTTTTATCTTCAAATGTCGAATTTAGGATCATCGGAATCAAGATAAGGTTCAAGAATTTTCTAACTTTTACTCGCGAGAACAAAATTAACTTTTCCACCGACAGTCTTGAAGCTATCCAACAGGAAGCGAGGAACCTGTTTCGAGAATTTGAGAATAATCCCCGCAAGGTTCGCTTGATTGGCGTTTTTGTTTCTGATTTCAAAACCAAAGTTGAAGCCAGCGAGGACGACTCAGCAACTTTGGAATCTTGGGTTTCAAAATGTTAGGTACTTTAGGTCGATGCGATGATTATGGTTGCGCTGAGCCAGAGGAGAAGAGTGCCCACAATTAGAAGCGCTCCAGAGAGGTGCGATAATGTCTTCTTTTGAGAATCGATTCTGCGAATCAAGGCCATAATTCCAGAAATCAAAGCCAATTCAAGAACTAGCAGTTGGGCTTCAAAAAGTATCTTCAGAAGTGGCGTGCCGCCAAGAGCGGAATTGGTGCCGAGGACAGTGAGCAAAGTAAGCATTGTAGCTGAAGCGCCGGCTACACCAGCCGCAAGAACATCATA
>JAPCJU010000185.1 GCA_027886795.1 Nitrososphaerota archaeon
AAAAAGAATCCTCGGCGAGCAGTTGAACAATTCCGAGTACCTCGAGCCGACTTTTCTTTCGATGCAATCTTATCTCGGGGCGCACTGGGATATCGTCTTCGTATTCGAGTGCCATCTGGTTGAGGGAAAACCAGCGCTGACTGGAAAGGAACCGTTCGTCGGCACTTCTTTCCTTAAATTGAGCGCGCTCCCAAGACATGAAATCGCGGAGGATCATCTAGAAGTCCTGGATGAGCTGAAGGAAGAAACTTAACGATGGAGGGGATCCGCTCTCTCGAACATGATGCGAGAAGTTGCGAAAATCGGCCACTCAAATTTCTGGAGAGTTCTTGTCTCTTTCTGTTAGAATAATATCCACGATTTGTTGGGATTGTACTGAAAATATTGGCATGTTGAGAGGATCGTAGGACTTTGCCAATCTTCGGATTTGGGTCACGACGCTCCTAGCTCTCAGGGTGTGCCCGTCCTTCAGATAGAATTCATTCCACGGCTCGGAATTCGTAAGGGTTTCTTCCAGAACGGAGGGAACTTTGTTGAAGTCAGTCTGTGGATTGAAAATCGTTGGATTGCCTGTTTCCTTTTCGCCAGCAATTACGCGAGTTAAAAACGCGCTCCAAGAAATTCCATAGATGGGAGCTCCGTTTGGGTCCACTTTGTTAGTCGTAAAAACCATTTGAGGGAGAGCCAAAAAGCAAACCGTCAATCCACTCTTCAATTCATACTTGTTCCATTCGACCTTTTTGATGTCATAGTCTATGACCCCGTTCACCGTGGCGCCTTGAGGAAGGCCTGGCAAGTTCGGAAAGGGCATGATTAGCGAAGTTGCTCCATGAGTAAAATAGTTATCACCAATTGCCCTAGAGACGATTCTTCAGCGGCTCGCAAATCAACCCAGCTGTTGAAACACGAATTTCGCTAAACGCCTTCGACTTTTTTCACAACGGGAGGCCTGACTTTCTTTAGCACACGGTAGCCGCAATTGATACACTTTATTTCGGGAAGTTGTGAGAGCTCTTCGAGGGTCTGCCTTGTTCCGCACCTCTCGCACTCGTACCAGACTTCTCCAAAGACTTTCGGAGCTTCGTTATCCTCGCTCATTTATTCTACCCTACCTCTGCTTTCAACCAGATTCTCGCTTTTTCTATCTCGTTTGATGTCAGCGAATGATTTGAACCTTCCCAGTTCATTGAAACGCTCGCTCCCAGTTTTTCAAAAAGCTCTGCTAATTCCCTGGTCTTTGGCTGCGGAATCAGGGTGTCAAATCTGCCAGCAGAGATGAAAATTTTCTTACCTGAAAGATTCGGCATCTTTTCTGGCTGCAGTGGAATCATTGCTCTAAACAAAACCGCCCCTTTCAAAGATTCTGGTCTCAGCAACATCATGCTCGCCGCAATGTTTGCCCCGTTTGAATAACCGAGCGCGACGACAGATTTGGGATCAAATCCATATTTTTTCGAATTATTTGCGAGGAAATCGACGAGCTCGTTTGTCCTGAACTTCAAATCCTCAATGTCGAAAACACCTTCATCGAGTCTTCTAAAAAATCTGGGCATGCCATTTTCGAGCACTTTTCCTCTGGGACTAAGGATTGCCGCCTGGTCATCAATCATCTTCGCCAGTGGGAGAAGATCGTCTTCATTCCCACCTGTTCCGTGAAGTGCGAGGATCATCGTTTTGTTGTTGTTCTTCGGAGGTACGAATCTGTGGATGAAGCCGAGATCGGAGCTTGAATCTAACTTTGTCTTGTTCAATTTTCTACAGCCCTCCTTCAGTTTCCCCGTGATCTATAGTCGTCCCGAGTATTAAATCCCCAGTGGCTTTGTATCAAGTTAGTAGGGGCGCAATTACCTAGCGAGCCCCCACTAGATCTTTGCTGTCTCAAACTTGTTGCCATATTTTTCGAGATATGCAACTTCCTCAAGTGATTTGCGATTCTTTCTTCCCTTGATCTTCTTTGCCGGAAACCCAAATCCAATAACGACGCTTGGTTCCAACGTGCTCGGTATACCAAAGTCTCGCCTCATTCGTCCACTATCAAAACCGGTGTAAATTCCGGATGCGACACTGAAGTTCCAGGCAGCTAGTTGCATGTCTTGAAGCCCTCGCCCCGCATCAAGTTGGTGAAAGGGAAGCTTCGGGTCAGTCAAGAGTATGATCGCGAAATTTGCAGTTGCGACCCATTGCCCCGTCGTACTATCATCCGCTAGCTTCTTGATCGATTTTGGATCCTGAACTAGAACGAACCGCCAGTGTTGAACGTTCATTCCGCTAGCCGTCAGTCTGCCAGCCTCCAAGACTTTCAACTTCACATCTTTGGGAACTTGCTTTTTCGTATCAAACAAACGCACATCAAGTTTGGTTGTGATAGCTTCGAATGTGTCCATGCTTTCTGATCTCAGAATCTAAACTGACTCCTTTCTTAAAATCAATTCGTTTCAGTTCATGCGAGAATCTTTTCTATTTCGTGTAATCTAAGATCCGTGGAAATGACAGATTCCAAACTAGTCTTCGTAGTTCAAAAGCACAAAGCGACTTCCCTTCACTATGATTTCCGATTGGAGATCGCAGGCGTGATGCCGTCGTGGTCGATACCCAAGGGACCTACTTTAGACCCGAGTGTTAGGAGACTCGCACTACCGACGACAGATCATGACCTGGAGTACCGCGATTTTGAAGGAGTGCTCCCAGAAGGATACGGAGCCGGGCCGGTAATGATCTGGGATGAGGGAACTTACAACGCAGAGAAAGAAATCACCAAGGGAATTCGAGAAGAAATAACTGACAAGGAGAGGGGAAACAAGGTAATGGAAGAAGGACTCAAAACGGGGAATTTGAAATTTCATCTTTATGGAAAAAAGTTGCAGGGATCTTTCGCACTCGTCCGGACGGCCGGATTTGGAGGTAAGAAGGAATCGTGGTTAATGATAAAGCACAGGGATCAATTTGCGATTAAGGGTTATGATGCCAACAATTATGATATTTCCGCGCGGAGCGGAAAGTCATTAGCCGAGATAGTGGCATCGAAGCACGTTCCCTTGGAATAAGATAAAAACCCTCAAGATCTTCATTTT
>JAPCJU010000186.1 GCA_027886795.1 Nitrososphaerota archaeon
GCAATTGCAGTAATGAAGGAGCTGGCGCGGCGCCTCAGGGAAACTGATCAAAAACTAAGCATCTGACATCCTTGGAATAGGATTATTCCTCCCCGAATTAGCACCCCGAGCTCGTAGGAAGATTCAAGTTTGAATGTGATCAATTGACTTTTCATCCGGACTTTCGGAGTCGGTCAATTTCCCATCATACAAGTCGACTAGCTGCACTATTGGCAATCATCCCGGTTGCACATTCTCGACCGATTGCAGATGCTACTGCCACAATCTGGAAAGGAAAAAGAAAGAGCTTGAGCATTACAAGACCCTTGACTGCAAATGGGGAAAACACAAGGAGTGTCACGACGAATTAGGACGATGTTCGTGCGTGTGTCATCGTTAGTTTGAAAGCGGTTAGTTATCCGACGAGTTTCGAACATATTTGTTAAATACCGAGCTCAGGCTAACTAATTTCGGTGGAATGTTGTTCAAAGGTGACTGTCTTCATCGACGGTGTTTGCGTTCATCCGCTCTCTGACTAACTCTCCAAAACTCTACCTCCAGAAAATATCCTTCGAAAATATCTCAGAGCAAATCTTCGCGACCCAATGTGCATTATCGAGCATACCAATGGTTAGGCAGGATTGGTTCCCATGAACTCTGAAGAGGAACTCGTCAAGCTGGCCTTGCCAAAGGGATCTCTCGAGAAAGCAACCTTTGCTTTTTTTGAGAGATCCGGTTACAAGATCAGGGGCCAGGACAGAACTTACCGGCCCCAAATCAACGACCCTGACATTGAAATCAAAATTTTGAGGCCGCAAGAGATCCCGCAGTTTGTTGCTGAAGGAGATCAGGATCTGGGAATCACCGGTTCAGACTGGATCAAAGAAACCCGAGCAAACATCAGGAAGCTGCTTGATCTGGAATACGGTGCGGTAAGACTCGTCATGGCCGTACCAAAAACCATCGCGGACAAGCCGTTTCAAGAAATTTGTAGGGGCTATTGGGAATCTTCCAGAAAGCTAAGAATTTCGACTGAATATCTAAACATCGCATCAGACTATCTCACATCGCTTCCATTCTATTCAGATTTTTTTGGAAAGAAATCGCCGAAGCAGATAACCCCTTGGTGGACGAAGGGAGAAAACGATCTTGCCAGCATCTATCTTTCTTTCGGAGCGACAGAAGCCAAACCTCCAGAAGACGCAGACGCAATAATGGATGTTGTGGAGACTGGAACCACGCTCGAGCAGAACGGACTCGTTCCGATTGAGACAATTATGAGGTCCACTGCGAGTCTTGTCGCCTATCCGGGCGCGCTTCAAGATTCGAGAAAACGAGAGAAGATATTGGACATAATGTCGATGCTGAAGGGTGCTGTGGAAGGATCCAAGAAATTGCACATCTTCGTCAACGTCCACAAGGACAATTTGGAAAAGTTGATCGCTGCACTTCCCGCCCTAAGAAATCCGACGATAAGCAAACTTTCCGATCCGGATTGGTATTCGGTAAATACGATCATCGACAAGGATTTCTTGATCAAGGCCTTGCCCGTCTTTAGAAAACTCTCCCAAGGACTTGTCGTTCACGAGCCAAGGCAGATCCTACCTCTTGAAGAGATAGAATCATTCGGCAACGGCTCCGAGTCCTAGCTCTTGCCTGAAAAGCTGGTGAGGGGAATAGTGATATCCGGCGGGCCTGTAATCACAGACTACGTACTAACAGATAGTGCCAGTCTAGAAAAAATAGTTCGACAGATCAGAAACAACCCTGAGAATAATGAATTACCTCTCCAAGTCGCGAAAATCATCCGAGACGTTCGGGAGAACGGAGACGAAGCTCTTGTTAGCCTCACAAACAAGTACGATGGTACGAATTTCACTGAAACAAAAGAACTGATTGTGACTCCTGAAGAAATAAGGGCAGCTTACTCGAGATTGAGTTCTTCCGAACTCAGAGCAATAAAGCAGGAGATGCGTCAGATTCTCGCATTGTCTAAGAATCAGATGAAGAGATTTCAAGAAACAGAGTTCAAATCTCCGCTCCGCTTTACGGTAACTGAAAGTTATTCCCCCTTTTCTCGCATAGGTGGTTACGTGCCTGGTGGGCTGGGAAGTTATCCGAGCACAGTCCTGATGATTTGCGTTCCTGCGAGAGAAGCCGGGGTTAAGGAAATCGTGTTGGCTACTCCACCAAAAAAAGACGGGAGAGTAAGTGACTCCGTCCTAGTAGCTGCAGATTTAGGCGGTGCGAGCCAGGTAATCAAAGCGGGTGGAGCTCAGGCGATCGCCGCCATCGGGCTTGGCACAGATTCAATCAACAAAGTGAGTCTAATCGTAGGACCCGGGAATGATTACGTCACCGAAGCGAAAAAACAGTTGGCAGCATCGGGAGAAACTCTGATTGACAGCCTTGCTGGTCCAACTGAACTCTTGATAGTTGCGGATGAAAACTCGAACCCTTATTTTATCGCTCAAGATTTGATTTCCCAAGCTGAACACGGAAACCGCACTCTCTGCGGGCTCGTAAGCTACTCCCAGTCGTTAATACGATCCGTTCGGGATATCGTCGCTAGTTTCTCCATCAGGCCCAGGCAGGAGCAGATCAATCGATCTTCGCTGTTTACGGTACTGACGACAAATATCCAGCAGGCGGTAGAGTTCTCACAAATTTTCGCCCCGGAGCATCTTGAGCTGATGGTTAAGAGACCCGAAAGTTACGAAAGTGAGTTGACAAACACAGGTCTGTTGTTAATCGGAGATTATGCGCCCTGCTCCTCAACGGACTACATGGTGGGGACAAACCACATTCTTCCCACCGGCGGAACTGCCGTTAACTTTTCAGGATTGGGCGTCGAGCGCTTTATGAAAAGGGTAACGATGGTGAAAGGAAATAGGATTTCCCTGCAAGCTGCCTCAAGGTTCATTTCGACTTTGGCAAATATGGAAGGTTTTCCAAACCATGCCGCGGCTGTTGAAGCGAGATTTGAAAACAGAGGAAAGAGAAAATGAACCAGAGCGATCTTCACTACGAGCAATCTCTTCTCAAAATAGATTATTCGCAAAAAGGACTTTTGAGAATGAA
>JAPCJU010000187.1 GCA_027886795.1 Nitrososphaerota archaeon
AACCATCAGACTCGAGACCCATCTTGAATTTCCCACCCTTTCGTGGCTCAATCTCGTAATCGTCGGCCTTCCACATTTCCAGATCTTTCTTGTTCGTGAAAGCTTCGTAAACGCGCTCCGGATTGGCGTTAATCTGGTACGCCCTAACAATCGTGCCTTCAACGGATTTTGAATCGGGCATAAGATGGTTAAGCGATTGCTTAACTATTTATGACTTGGTTTGGTTAAACTTTCCGTTCCGGGAGCGAAACCTTTTTGCATTACTTCGTGGTTGTTAGAAATTCACTTCCACGAACGGAAATTATCCGTTTCAGGAAAATATTCCTATTGGACTTCAATGTTGGACGGGGAATAACCAGATTTAATCAGAACTTCCTTCGCAGCTTCCCTGTGATCGCCTTGCAAGATGATCTGGCCGTCTTTCGCTGAACCTCCCGTCGCGAGCCGCTTTTTCTAATCTCGAGCAACTTTCTCCATCTCACTATCCGGAAGCCCGGTTATCAGAGTCGTTGGCTTGCGAAACCTTCTCAATTCCAGTCGAATGATTATCCGGACCTGGTCTCGATCTAAGTCTCTAAGATAATCTCCAAACGCTGGATCTTCGACTCGGTCAGAGTCATCGGACGACGATACCATAATCTCCTTCTTGGACATATTGGAGACAGATTTCACTCTTTCGTTCCTATTATATTCAGCAGTTGCGCCATTGCAAGCACGTAACTTTTCACATACCCGGTAAACTCCAACAAGGTTCCTCAATCACGCTATAGCGACCAAGGTTGTGACTAAAACGGCGACGACGGCCAGTGCCTCCGCTCCACGCTTTGCGATCAAGCTCGTATCATCCAGCAGGCCAGAGAAATTGTTCAAGACTCCCCCGCCGATAGTCCTAACCTCGCTCGACACCTCCATGGTCGAATATGAACCACTCGAAATCCGCGACCTTGCCTTTTCAAGAAGTGACACGAGTATCGAGGAAAAATCCTCGGGTGAAATCAAGTCTCCGAGTGAAAGATATCCTTTGGTCACTGTTGTCTTTGCAGCGGTAACGTGAGTGTCAGATGTACAAATTTCGAGAATTCGCAGCCCAGATTCTTTGCTAAATAATTCGAAGGCTTTTTCTCGAAACCCGAGCTTCGAATTGTTGGCGTCCACAACGACGAAGCAAAAACCGGGGCTATCCTGTACTTGAAAGAACACCAGACCAACACCCGCCGGACCAATATCATTTGGAAATCTCGACCCGACTTCGGATGTGTGCGCAAATCCAGTTCTGAATTCTCGCTGAGCTGATTTCGTGAGTTCGGCGATCACTTCTTTTGCTGACTCTATTATGTCGGCGCTCTCTTGCTCGTTCGGTTTGGCACCAAGCGAGTTGTGTGTGTCAATGACGAAAAATGACTTGAAACCCATCCTTGATGCTTCCGCTTCAATTTCATCCCTTATTCTCACAGAAAGATCCTCCATCCCGAAGGGCGACTGCGTAATCGCAGCAACTACGGTATGACCGAGTGCGAAGCCTGAGACGGTTGCTTTGTTGCGAGTTTTTACGACAGGCTCGGTCATCGTGTTCCCTTCATCAACCATTTTTGTTTGCTTCAAGGAGCTTAGGTATTTGCCTACCTCGGATTTTGTCGGGAGATTCAGGTCATGATCAGAAATCGAATGAACGATTAGAGGAATCGTGTCCTTAGTTCGAAGCGCGTCATAGATGTCGCCTGGAAGATTACTTGAACCTACGGGATAAAACGGACCGGGGTGAACTCCTGGAACTATCAAAAGGAGTGCCGAATTATCGATTATTCCCCCGTTTGCATCATTAGAATTGATGCGAATGATAGTAGTGTTCACCTGGCGATCTTTGCTCACTACCTCGAAGAATCGTTCCATTTCTGTGCTATCTTCGATCGTCCAAGCGTTTAGAAACGCCTGAAACAACTGTAGTGCCTTAAATCCCTCAACATTGCGTGGCTTGTTGATCACGTAGAGATAGATCTCGATTCCCAAAACTCCGGCAAACCCTCCAACTAAAGCCGCGATGGTATTGGTCGAGTAAAGTGACACTGCCTTCAATGACAGTGCGACGGGCAAAATCAGAATTGCAGGTTGAACAAATGCGAGAGGAAGGCCCTGAGCAGGAGACCTGTAGAAAACAGATCCGAACACAAGCGCTCGAAAAGAAACCGAGAAGAAGGCCCCGACAATGACGAGAGAGAAGAAACGACCTTCGCTCTTCGTGACGAGATATACTGCAAAGCCGACGAGTGCAACGAGGAACCAAATGGTATTGCTCAGTATTGAAACCGCAGATAATCTCCGGAAATTTGCAATTCCGCTTATTCGCCTCAGCGCTAGTTCATCGATCTCAATAGCAAAAATGAGCAGAATCTCTGTTGCGATCGTGTAAAGAAAGATGCGTTCGAGACTGGCTCCCAGGATCGTCCTGGTCAGAAGTTCAATTGCAATCGTCGGAATACTCGCGTAAATTATCGCGCGACTCGCAGTCGGTAGTTGGAACAGATAGCCATAGCGTCTTGCTATATTCCCGGTCGAGTCTTTTTCGATCTCTATCGCAGCCAATCTGCGTCTTTTTCTTCCTAAGGTTCCCTTCTGGAATCTTATTCTTCATTAGAGTAATTCGAAATAAAACATAACCGATAGAGATCGTTTCTATAGAATGGCTAACTGTCGAAGAAAAATTCCATTTGGGAAATGATTTCCCCCGGCAATCAAGGACGGAGCTAACGTGCGACAGGGAGAATAATCGCGATGATGATAAGTGCGGCCGCGAAAATTACCACGTATTCAGGTCTGATCTTTATCCCCTGAGTTTCATCTACGAAGAACCTCAAAAGACCAGCGCTCGAAGCGGGCATTGGCGCCTTGTTCTTGTCTTTCTTGGAGCTCATGATGACACCGAGATTATCAAAATATAGGATTTTCGGAGATAAATATCTTCCTTTCTTACTGATCCTTGCGAAGCTGCTTTGCTTTGGCTCTTCCCACGACTTTTTGTGAGATTGA
>JAPCJU010000188.1 GCA_027886795.1 Nitrososphaerota archaeon
CAAGGTAAAAGGCAGAAAAAAATATACCAACTAGCTCACCTGCGATTGTAAAATAATACGTCAGGTGAGTTAGTTGACGAAGCCGAGCCGCTGCTTGTTACTTCTTCTTCTTTGTTTTCTTAGCTGGCAAAGTACGTGCAAAAATCTTAATCGAGACACTTGCTTAAGTGTGTTGCGTTTTTTGCTTTTTGTGGAAGTTTAACACGAAAGCTGGCATTTTGGAGGATTGAATTGAGTTAGGGCGGGTCTTATGAACGAGTCACCCATCGGAAATATAGAGATCGTAAGTTAAACTAATGTTCAGTTAGATTTTTTTCTCGACAGGCAGGAAAGACGACAGGAACCAACATACAATGACAGGGGTCGTCGTAGAATTCTCTCATGTAGGGGTACGAATACAGAATAACAAAGCGCTTTCTGATGTCAGCTTCCGGATACAAGAAGGGGAGAGATGGGCGATCGTCGGCCCCAACGGATCGGGCAAGACCACACTTCTCCGAATCGTAAATGGCTACCTCCGACCCTCAAGAGGAGAGGTTTCTGTCCTCGGCGGCAAGTTTGGCCAGACTAGTCTTTCAGAAATAAGGAAAAGATCAGGATTTGTTAGTTCTTACTTGGACAATTTGGTCGAATCAAACGACAATGTCTTGGATATCGTCGTAAGCGGAAAGTACGGCGCAACAAGATTATGGGAAATTCCCCCGTATGGCGATGTTCAAAGGGCGAAACTATTGCTCCGTCAGCTCAACTGCTCAAAGTTCGAGAATCGCGCCCTTAGAGACCTCTCGGAAGGAGAGAGACAAAAGGTCTTGATCGCGAGGGCATTGATGCCAGATCCGGGACTACTCACATTCGACGAACCATGCGCTCCGCTCGATCTCAGTGCGCGAGAGTCGTTTCTGAAGGGAGTCGGGTCGATCGCGAAGGACAAGAATAGACCCTCCTTGGCAATGATTTACGTGACTCACAGGATAGATGAAATTCCTAGGTGTTTCACGCATGCCCTATTGATAAGGAAAGGAAAGTCCCTCGTAAGCGGCAAGATCAAAGGTGTCATTACAAGCGAGAACCTAAGCAAATGTTTTGACATTAACGTGCAGGTCAAACGCTGGATGGATAGATTGTATCCCGTTGTTGGCAACTAGTCCTGGCGTAAGTTCCCCAAATTTGGTTGCCGTTTCGGAAAATATCGCCGGTTTTTCCTATGGCAAACTAACTAAGGATCACCCTCATTTTCTTGGAAAGAGAACAAAAAGACTTTGTTTCGACTTCTAGTAGATTGTTCCTGCGACAAAGTGTTAGCAAATTGGAAGAATACGACCTGCTAGAATGCGTTGACAAAGGACTCGATCCTTTTGGTACTAACGTGAAGCAGTCAATTTATTGGAAAATGTCGATTCTTCACAACTATTCACGGAACGAAATCATTGAAAATCCTCAGCTCTTGCAAAGCGTAATCAGGGAGACTCTCAGCGACAGCGCAATATCAGTCGAGGAATCAATTACAAGACAGATCAGATTGAAATTCGATCTTTCAACGGAAAGTGCAAGCGATCTGTCGGAAGCAATAAGCAACGCCAAAAAACGAATCATAAATGTCATGACTACGACCGTCGGCTAGGCTGGTCGTACGTTTCAAAAGTCCTACCGGTCATCTTCCTGCGCTTAGTTTCAAAAACTGAAATATTCGCAAAAATTCCTCGCTCCCAAGAGGGTGCGTCGAATCCAATGGGAATACGTGACGGCAACACTCGCAAACTTTCCGATCGCGTCATAATTCGTGAGCTCAAAGAAAACGAACTGGGGGAGGCTGAAATGATTGTGCATCTTGCCTTCGGAACCTTCCTACATATTCCCGATGCAATTCAGAATCCCGCGGAAAAACGACTGCTCACCCACAGGTGGCGCAGAAATCCGGAAGATATCATCGCGGCCGAATTGGATGGGAAGCTTGTCGGTACGAATGTGGTGACGAGATGGGGGAGTTTTGCCTTTTTCGGTCCGCTGACTGTAAGACCGGAGTTTTGGGACTCTGGTATTGCTTCAAGGATGATGGAGTCGACCATGGGAATCTTTGAAAAATGGGGTGTGACTCACACGGGGCTGTTCACTTTTGCTGACAGTCCAAAACACTTGGGCCTTTACCACAAATTTGGATATCATGCACGATTCTTGACTTCGATTATGACAAAAGAAATTGATCGTTCGGATCGACCGATAACGAATCAGAAATTCATTACTTTCTCTGAATGTGGTACAAAAGGGAAGGAAAAGTACCTGGAGGAGTGTCGAGAATTGACTGCTGGGCTCTATCCTGGGCTCGATCTTTCGTCTGAGATCTCTTTGGTTGACGATTACAAGCTGGGAGATACGTTGATGTTGCTAGAAGACTCTAAACTTTCCTCGTTCGCAACCTGCCAGAACGGGCCGAATACTGAGGCGGGAAAAGACAAATGCTTTGTAAAGTTTGGAGCGGCAAGGAGAGATTCAAGATCCGGGGAGAGATTTGAAAACTTGATTTTGGCGTGTCAATCATTTTCAAGAATGAGAGGCGCAAGTAGTTTGGAAGCTGGGGTGAATCTCTCACATTCTAGCGCTTTCGATCTAATGCTAAAACACGGTTTCAGAACGACTTTCCTAGGAGTGGCCATGCAGAAACCAAATGCTCCCGCCTTCAATCTGGAGGAAAACTACATCATGGACGACTGGCGCTGAATTCAAGACCCCTCTGAAAAGGCGCTTTCAAGTCGCCGCTGGACAGATAGATTTCGCAAAAACTTTTCTTAGCTCTTCCATTGAAGTTCGATCGAAGGGCCGTGGCATTCTACGATTCAGGTATTGGCATTGCGAATCTCTCGGGAATCATTGCGCTGATCTTGATAAGCGCGACTGCCCTGTTGGTTTTCTTCAAGACCAGGCTGATTAGGAGGCAACCATCCAGACGCGATCTGGTGACGAAAGTTCACATCATTCTCGCAGCTTCGGGAGGCGCTTTCTTGCTCCTCCATGCCGATTATTTCATTA
>JAPCJU010000189.1 GCA_027886795.1 Nitrososphaerota archaeon
GATACCACTCGCCAATCCTCCGGCGTTCGAAGAGAGATCTCTTTTTGTCAATCCAATTGATGTTGTGAATCTCTACGCTTCGTATCCCGGATCTCCGGATGGAACCATATCGCACATAATGGCTCACCGGATATTCACCGAGCTGACATCAGTTGCGGATTATCTGATTCATCTACACGGAGCTGACTATAACGAAGCCCTTGTGCCTTTCAACTACTACGCTCACACCGGAAACTCGAATGTTGATTCAGAATCAAAAAAACTCGCGAGCTGCTTTCCCGTGGATTACGTCTTGGAAGCTGAAAAGGTGACCGACGTATCGCAGGGTTCTCCAAAAGGTACCTCTTACGCAGCGACCGCGGCCGGGACACTTTACGGTGAAGCGTCAGCAAAGGGTATTCCATCGACGATGTGTGAATCAGGTCGTGAAGGAAAAGTTGAGGAGAACTTTGTTTTGATTCATTACAATGGAATAGTAAATGCGATGAAAATGATTGGCATGATGTCTGGCTCGCCTGACCTCAGAAAAAATCAGATTAAGCTGAAATCGCCAGCCTTAGTCTCGAACAAAAAAGCAGGAATTTTCAACCCGCTTGTGAGCATCGGAGATAATGTAGCGAAGGGACAACCAATTGGAGAAATTTGGAATTTCAAGGGAGAAATAATAGAGACGATACAGACTCCGATTGATGGAATGATTGTCGATCGGATTAACTTCGCCGCGGCCGATGCATTTCCAACGCAGAAACAACCCTACCTGTTTTACATTGCGATGACGAGCCAAGAATAGTTCGGTTTGAAGCTCGGGGAACGCTAGCAATGGTGAGCAATTCGGACAAAATCGATGAATTGGATCGGAAAATTCTGGCTCTAATTCAGGAAAACAGCCGACTGACTATGCAGCAAATTGCAAAGTTGGTTGGAAATATTTCGAAAGTCGCTGTTTCTTACAGACTGAAGAAGCTCGAGGACAGAGGGATCATCGAACGCTACACTGCGAAATTGAACCCCGAAAAACTTGACAGGGGATATCTGATCATATCGAGGGCTATGTGCAGCGTCAAGGGACAGAAAGAGCTCGAAGTATCAAAAAAGATCGCCCGACTTCCGGGGATTCAGTCTGTTTATGGAATTTTTGGAGACTATGATCTTTTGATCGTGGCAAGGACGAGGAATAAGGAGGAAGCCAAGAAATTGCTGGATAGAATAAATGGGATACCCGGAGTTACTTCATCTAATACGATTGTGGCGCATACAATTGTGAAGGAAAGTCTTGCACTAGATTTAGCCAGACAGACCGATTAAATGTGATTCTCAAATTTTTGCGATGGTTTTTGATAATCCAAATGATTTACGACATCGGTATAGAAGTGTTAGGCAGCCTCTATCTCCTTGTGGCTGATAGGGGATAGCGACATCACAGCTTGGTAAAGAATCACTATCGATATTACGTTCGTGAATGCGTCGCTTACCAAGACGTACGGCAGTGATGTAGAATTCACGAAACTAACCAATAATCCAAAAACGAAACATCCAAGCGAAGCCCCCAAGAGTTTCACAAAACGTTTCATTGTTTTATCGAAAGTTCTTCTAGCGCTAACGATCAAAGCCATAACTGAATACGCGAGGACGATTGTAGCCCCGAGGCCCACGCTAATCGTGGTGACGGTTTGCCAAAAAGATGAATTGGAATAAAAAACGATTCCAGGAATTGAAATTAATAGTGCTGAAATGAGAATTATGTACAGGGGGATTCTGGACTTAGACCAGTGCAACGAGTCACGATGAAAAAAGTCCAATTCAGCGGCCGCAAAAATCGTGCTGTCTACGAAAGCCAATATGATGACGAGAACCGCAAAAAATGGGAGAAATGACAACAGATTGTATATTGGATTATTTATGACCGGAAAGAAAATTGATGAGGACGAAATTGCTCCCGAAATCATCAAAGCTGCGATCCAGTAAGCTCGATTCCGAAAGACTCGACTTACTAGAACTCTGCCAATCCTAATAGCCCTGTAAGCACCGAACAGGAAAACACCCGTTCCAAAGATCGTGGTTACAAAGTTGACTAGGAAAACGGGATCACTTAGCGTGCGCCATGACCTCCATTCCAGTGCTTGTAATCGAGAATCGAAAATAACCATGCAATGGGGGAAGACCCAACATCTTCTTGATACGGAATAGTGGGATAATCGATAGTCCCTCCTCGTAGAGCTTCATCTCTATTACTCCATCGAAAATTTGCTCCATTGTGGTTAGGACGTTCGGTGCATTCATGCCATCTTCCGCAAGGGCAAAAATGACAGCATCCTGTTGCTTTAGGTCAGATAGGAGCTGTGACCAATAGTTGTACATCGGTTCCAGAGAATTAAGGACGAGGAGCGGAGAGAGGATGTCGGTCGCTACCCTCGCGCGCCTATGCTTATTTTGATGCGCGGCCTGCTTGATGTTGAATGATATAGACGCGGCATCGCGAAGATCTAAGCGGGTGGACGAACCGGCGCTCGATATCCATTCGGGAACTCGCTCGGTGCTAACTCCAACACCCTTCATATCTCGCAATACATCAGAGACAGGACGGTGAGTGGCGTAAAGACAGTAATCTCCCTGTATCAAACCGGAGCGAATAAACCAGTAGCCCAAAGCCTCCTTGCCGATTCCCGGAGCTCCGACAACAAGAATGGCTGATCTGTCTGGATAACCGTCATTGCCCAGAAGACTATCGAGCGATGGTACGCCAGTGGAGGCCAAGAGATGAGTACTTGGCGAAAATAAATTTCTAGGATAAATCTATGTTTCGCAGGTGTGCATCGGTCAGTCCCAATCGAACGGCTAGGCGGGGATTGTTGACAAACGGGTATCTTCCAAATTTTCTCCTATTCTCGATAAAAGTAAATTCAAACGTGTGCTTTTTGACTGATAATCTCAAGACTTTTTTCTAGTGCACTTGCAGTCCTTTCGATGCACGCGTCGGTTGCCGTCAGACCCATGTGACC
>JAPCJU010000019.1 GCA_027886795.1 Nitrososphaerota archaeon
CGCGCGAGATCTCCCGACGTCCTTTTGCTTTGCTTCGCCGACCCTGAGTTGGATCGTGAATATTTTCCTTTGCTTCGACATAAACGACTGCGAGACGAGAGTTTCTTTGCGGATTATATCTTGCTTTCCGAAAAGTAGCTAAAAGCTATGGTTCACTTTTTGACGGTCGCAGAAATCCTGCTGGCCCCGATGACCTCGAATTCTCCCACGAGTTGAGATTTTTTGATCGATTCCTCAATCTGATCCATGGCCCCTGAGACATCATCAGCTAAGAAATCCGCAATCAGCGCGACAAGACCAAAAGCGACCGGATCCTCTTGCGTGCTTCGGATTTCGATTTCCGGATTCAGTTTTTTGATATCTTCCACCAGTTGTTCAGGCTTTATTTCAGCCTCTTTTGGAAGGATTCTAACCCTAACAAGGAGATTCGGCATTGCAAGATCACGAACTAATGCGACTCAAGGGCCTTCGTAGCTACAGTTGACACATCTGTAAGGTCTCGAAAATCCTCGGCACTTTTCGTTTCTCCAAATCAAAACCTCTCCGCAATTGGGGCAATAAAACTTCACAGCCTTCTCACCGGGCATGATTGGTCTATTGCAGGAGGAGCAAACTGGAAGTTGGATTTGCCTTTCGGTTGACATTTTGCGTAAGGAAATCAATTGGTGAAATATTCGTAATATA
The DNA here is from genome assembly GCA_027886795.1 of Nitrososphaerota archaeon. Taxonomy (GTDB): domain Archaea; phylum Thermoproteota; class Nitrososphaeria; order Nitrososphaerales; family CADDZS01; genus DATLTL01. Next base: position 685 of record JAPCJU010000019.1, read on the forward strand.
GTTTGCTGTTAGTAGTCAGGGAAAACTATGAAAATAATTTCTACCGTAGGGGAACTTGCTCAACTTAAGAGATTCTTGATCTCGTTCGTTATTACCATACCAAGTGTGGAGAATAGGTTCGAGATTCCGAAGGCTTTCATAATCGCGATGGAGTGTCTGTCGAAATCGCCTTCATCAGAAATTCTTTTTGGAAGATCTGAAGAATTGATCATGTCTACAAGTTGATCAAGCTGTTTTGAATTCATCTTTGCAAACACGTTCCTAGCGTAGAGCTGCGTTCTGAATTCATCGCCAAATTTAGACCTCCAGTTTTTTTCGTATTCATCCAATTGTCCCAAATCGTTAGATTCAAGCGACTTGACGATCGCCCTTCCTGCCTGCTGTCCTCCGAAACCGCCGGTGTAAATGCCTCCTCCAGTAGTGGGCTTTGGCTGTCCAGCTGAATCACCAGCTTTCACGATCCTCCCGTCCGCGAACTTTTTGATTATTCCCGAGCAGATAATGGGGGCCGCAGCCTTTCTGAATGGAACAGCTTCCTTTTCTTTTACGAAGGAATCAAGAATAGAAAACGTGTTAATTTCCTTCCCGGCAACACCAATTTTTGCAACATCGGAAGATATGGGAATGACCCACTTGAAAAATCCCGGAGATTCGACGGGGTCGAGATAAACTTCAACCGTTGATTTCTCAAACCAGGTCCCGTACACCAAGTATTGCCCCGCCTGTAGGACTGTTCCGCCATTTCTGATATACGACTCGTAACCAGAGCAATCCAGAAGAATGTCCGACTTTTTCGTATCCGGGCCGACTTTTATCGTGGCTTCTTCTTTTGTCTGTGAATAGTTGGAGACTCTTTCTCCGAGTTCTATTTTCGCCCCCGCCCTCGCAGCATTTTCTGCAAGATATTTGTCAAACCTCGACCTATCAAGAACAACGACATTTTGCTTTCTCGCGTCGATTGAGACCTCCTTCATCGAGGGAGAAAAAAATCGGGCGTGGGTCAGTTTGTTCTGGACAACATTCGAAGGAGGAACTATCCCGAGTTCGGAGATACCGTGCGCGCTGACCAACCCATCACATTTTTCTGGAATTCCAATCTCGCGGTGCTCCTCGTAGACAGTCGTGTCGATACCCTTCGATGAGATTTCGCGGGCAGCTATCAAGCCCGCAATACTAGCACCGATGATATTTACTCGGGACAAAAAAATCTCCAGACTGATTAACCAATCTTTTACAAAGAAACTAATAAGCAGGCTGGATTAAGTTGGACGAGTTTAGCGTGATGGCTACCAAATTTTTCTCGGATCAGTGAAATTTGCGATGACAGCTTACAAGCAGGTAATCGTGGTAAGAAACGACCTCAAAATGGGAAAGGGGAAGCTTGCGGTTCAGGTCGCTCACGCGGCTGTGTCCTCCGCCGAGCAGGCGCGCAAGTATCGAAAAGAATGGTTTGATTCTTGGTACAGAGAGAACCAGGCAAAGATTTGCGTCAAAGTTGACGGGGAAGAGGAGTTGCGTCTTCTGAAAGGCAAGATCGATGAGGCTGGAATTCCAAATTCATTAATCCAAGACGCTGGTCTCACACAGCTCGAACCAGGAACCACGACCTGCCTCGGAATAGGGCCGTTGCCGTCTCAAGTTGCAGACAGATACACGGGAGAATTAAAGCTCCTTTAGAAGACTCATATTTTATATTCACTAAAATCGCTCTTTTTTGTATCACGGAGCTTTTGATTTTCATGGCACAGGTTTCTAGCGAGATATCGAGCAATTCTGACGAAAATACTCCGTTTGACGTTTCAATTATTGGGGCGGGCCCTGCAGGTTTGTTTGCGACGTACTACGCGGGGTTCAGGGAGATGAAGACTGTAATTCTGGATGCCCTTCCGGAAGCAGGCGGTCAACTTTCGGTTCTATATCCTGAGAAAACGATTTTCGACGTTCCCGGTTATTCGGAAGTCTTGGCACGCGATCTCGTCACTTCTCTCGTGAAGCAGGCAACGCGGTACAATCCACTAGTGCTCCTTGGTGAAAGAGTCAATGACCTAAAGAAAGGTGAAGACGGCGTCTTTACCCTGAGCACGGACAAGCGGCAGCTCAAGACCAAATCTGTCCTGATCACGGCCGGAGTAGGATCTTTTTCGCCGAACAAATTAAACGTCCTAAACCAGGAAAGGTATGAAGGAAATGGTATCTACTACTTTGTAAAGAAGAAGGAGTTTTTTAGAAACAAGAATTTATTGATAGTAGGAGGAGGGGATTCGGCCGCGGACTGGGCCCTCAACCTGAAAGACGTGTGTACTTGCATTGTTCTAATTCATCGACGCGACCAGTTCAGGGCGCACGAACAGACTGTCAAGGAGCTTTACAACTCGCCGAATGTAACGGTAAGAACCTTCACCGAGCTAAAGCGGGTCGACGGGGACGAGACCGGTCTTACGAGTGCGGTCATTTTTGACAACAGGTCGAATATGGAGGATACAATCCCCGTTGACTGTATTTTGATTAACATCGGTTTCAAGGCAAACCTCGGGCCGATCGCAAACTGGGGCCTCGCGATGGAAAACAGGGCGATCAAGATAAACGGTAGAATGGAAACAAATATTCCGGGAATCTACGCCGCTGGCGACATTGCATCGCCTACCGACTCAGTAAAGCTGAATCTGATAACCACCGGGTTCGCGCAAGCGGCGCTCGCGATAAATGTCGCGAAGAAGTATGTTGATCCGAAAGCACAGCTATTTCCGGGACACAGCAGCGAAAAATCGGCCTAGTTGACGAGTCTTGCTTCAGGATATCTCTTTCTGATATCGAAAGATCCCGCCAAGACCGGGTGGTGAACATCTGCGACGATGACCTCAAACCAGATGAACCTACCATCTTGATAAACGGGGTAGGAACCTACTAACTCGGTGTTCGGGAATTTTTCGAGCACGCGCCTCTCGCAAGTATCTTGCGAAGAAAATTGACCCTTTATCTTCAAAACACCAAGGTGTTTGGGCCGCCTGCCTGAAGTGGGCCTCTTTTGTCTCATTCCACCTCTCGTGATCTTGATTCGGACAACAGCGTAACCCTGTTTCGCTTTGTAACCAAGCGAACGAGCTCGATCTAGCCTTGTAGGTCTCTCCAATCGGACTAGAGTAGGACCTCTTCTCCATAGGATAGCCCTTGATTTTATGTCTGGCGAATTATTCTTCACCAGAGTGCGCCAGGTCTTCGATATCTGCCTGTACATGGAGAACAGCTTTACGACCTAGGTTTTAGAAGCCAAATAAGACTTGTGGTGCAGATTCTTGCTGTCACCGTCCCGGAACAAGACCTTATTCTCTTGGACCCGAGGTCCTTCTTTCAAGTGAACATCAATTAGGGCGAAGAGAGCGCCTTGAGGACCAGTTCTACTATCTGAGTTCCCGCCGCTGCCTGAGCTTCTTCCGTCTGACCTGCGACGTGTGGGGTCGTGATCAAGTTATCATGCTTGATTAGTTCTAGCAAGGTTGGAGGTTCTATCTCATAAACATCCAGTGCCGCTCCCGCGATTATCTTTTCGTTCAGCCCCTTCAGAAGATCCAATTCGTTCACGACTTTACCCCTTGAAGTATTAATCAGGTAGGCAGTTCTTTTCATCATCTTCAATTTTTCATAGTTCACCAGATTTTCGGTTTCGGGCGTAAGAGGCACGTGCAGATCCACAAAATCCGCCCCAGAGAACACTTCGTCCTGTGATGAAACTGTTACTCCCATTTCCTCTATCAGCACTTTTGGAATCGGAATAACATCATTCGCCATAATCTTCATTCCCATAGCGTGTGCAATTTCGGCAACTCGCTGCCCGATCCTGCCTATACCGATTGTCCCGTAAGTCTTGCCCTTGAGCTCTGTCCCAAGAAATCTTGATTTTTCCCACTTGCCATTTTTCGTCGACGAATTTGCGTTTGGAATCTTTCTAGCTAGATCAATCATCAGCCCAATCGTAAATTCGGCAACGGCGTTTGTTAGAGCGTTTGGCGTATTGAGAACTTTAACTTGCTGTGAAGTTGCTGCTCCAATGTCAATATTGTCGACACCGACTCCAGCTCGACCTATCACCTTCAGTCTAGACGCTCTCTCAAGTATCACCTTCGTAACCTTCGTTCGGCTTCTAACAATCAAAGCGTCAAATGAATCGATAATTCGCGCTAGCTCATCGGAAGTAATGTCAGGTTTGTATTCGTATTCAACCCCCGAGGACTTTAGAAATTCAATCCCCTCACTCGAAATGGGGTCGCTGACAATGATGCGCAACAAGCAGGCATCGCTCCTCGCAGTTATGCTTTAATTGTTTCCCGGGATAATCTCATTTCCAGCTAGAAATTTTGCAGAGAGAAAAAGTGATGATCTTCAAAGAATGATTACAGGAATAATAGGAAAGCCGAATGTAGGAAAATCCACTTTTTTCAACGCCGCTACATTACTCAACGTTCCAGTCGCAAACTACCCATTCACAACGATCACTCCCAACATGGGAAATGGGTACATCAGGGTAAGGTGCGTTCATGAAGAACTTGGAGTGAAAGATAATCCGGTGAATTCGACTTGCATTGACGGCACGAGGCTGATACCGGTAAGACTCGTGGATGTTGCGGGACTCGTGCCGGGAGCTTCTTCCGGTAGAGGTTTGGGGAACAAGTTCTTGGACGACCTCAGGCAGGCGGACGCTCTAATTCACGTAATAGATGCCTCAGGCTCTACAGATGAAGAAGGTCGACTAGTTAAGCCAGGTTCTCACGATCCTATTTCTGACATCGAATTTGTGAGAAAAGAAATCGTTCTTTGGCTAAAGTCGCTTCTGGACAAGGACTGGTCAAAAATAACAAGATCTGTCGAATCGGGTTCTGCAAACCCAGTTAAACTTCAGGCCGCGCTGCTCGATAAACTATCAGGGTTGTCAGTAGACGAGGCATCGATAGAACTGGCCGTCCACAAAACTGGTTTGAAAATCGACAAGCCGACCTCGTGGAACGATTCGGATCTATTCACTTTTTGTGAAAAACTTCTGGAAATTTCAAAACCGATTTTGATTGCGTCAAACAAATGTGATCAAGCAACTTCAAAGGATATCATTACCCGAATTTCAGATGAGTTGAGCGGATCGGTGGTTATTCCCTGCGCAGCAGAGGCCGAGCTCCTGCTCCGCAGGGCATCTCATGCCAATTTGATTTCGTATGTGCCGGGAGACCAGAATTTCAAGGTAATTGACAAATCAAAAATAACTCAGGCTCAAAAAAATGCCCTAGATCTCGTCCAGACTCACGTTTTGGATGTGTGGCATGGGACGGGAGTCCAGCAAGCTGTCAACGACGCGTATCTCCGCTTGTTGAAGGGCATAGTGGTGTATCCAGTCGAGGATGAGACAAAGTTCTCTGACAAGAAGGGGAATATTTTACCGGACGCCAGGATTATGCATCAGGGTGACACGGCAAAAGATCTTGCCTTCAAGGTCCACACTGATCTTGGGAACACATTCCTCTATGCTATTGACGCGAGAACAGGGCTTCGCGTCGGGGCAGACTATGTCCTCAAGAATAATGACGTCTTGAAGATAGTTTCGACAGCAAAAAAAGGCTAGGCCGCGGCTGGAGCCAACGGCTTTTCGACTTCTTCGCCCATTTCAGCGAGCTCGTCTTCCTCTTCTGTTTCCTCGTCTTCATCACCCGGCGCAGTTGGAATGAACGGCATCCCGTCTCCCGGTTTTATCAATTTTATCTTACGGACGCCAAGATGTCTGATCTTGGCAATGTCCTTCGAGTTGTCGTAAAGCTCCCTCGCGATATTCTGCTTGACGGCTTCCTGAGCGAACTGCTCGTAAAACATTGAAGCTGCCTTCTCTTTCAAAACGTTGTCCGCGGCCAGTCTGATTTCGTGCTTTCGAGACGAATTGATCCTTCCGATCGTAAACGCAACAACGTAGACGCGCACTGTGGCGTTGTCTTTGGTCTTGTAATCTCTGATAAAATTCACCATCGAAGCGCCCCTCCTCACCAGACTGCGAAGATACTCTCGGGAGTATTCGTGCCCCTTTAGAACGGTATTCGCGGTCGATCCATCAATGCTTGTAATCTGAAAATGAAGCTTGATCAGCATATTTTGCTGCGGATCTTGCTTGGAAATATCAAACAGAGTTGTTTCGATTACTCGTCCAATCGCAATTTCGTTACTGGTAATCGGAACGTACGCTATTGGCGCCCTGTCAAATCCAGGCGAAGCAAGAACAGTAACCCATTTTTTTTCACGCCACTTGTCCTTGACTTTTCCAGCCCTCTTCGGTTTCGGCATATTGGTAACCATTAGATCAATTTTGAATCGAATATAAGGTATGCTGTAACAATGGGAGGGTATCGTGCTGTTGCCACAGTAGGGGATTCACAAAATCTATTTCAAACGGACCTTCGAATTATCTCAAACAAGATAACAAAAATGCCAGCAAAGCTCGAAGGTAAGAGTGACCTAGAATCGATTAAGGAAATCTACCGATACAATTCCTATGTTAGAAAGAAATATCTCAAGGCTCTGGAAATGCTCCCGAAGGAAGAGTTAGTTCGCGATAGGGGAGGCTCCTACCCCTCCATGCTTGACATTTTTGTTCATGTACTGGACGCCTATAGACAATGGTTCGTGTTCTTGTTACAGGGAGTTTCAATGGAAGGGTTCGAGGACTTGATGGGGAAAGTAAGGAGTCTCGAAAAGGCAATGGAAGAAGAAAAGAAGGTGGATACGTTCGTCATGAATTTTGTCGACCGGTTAGACGATGAGAAAATCGAGGGATCTTTTGAGACCTCTTTTGGGAAGGACAGGTGGAGATTTACTATTCGGCAGGTGCTATGGCACATGGTCGAAGAGGAGTTGCAACACCGAGGCGAACTAAACGCTCTCTTTTGGCAGCTCAACATCGATCCGCCGATTACCGATTGGATGGACTGGAAAGTTGAAACCGGAGAATTGAGAAAGCTGACGTAGTTATTCGGCCGTATCAACTCTGGAACATACTGATGAGTTAGTTGCTTTTCAATTCTTCTTGACCGGAGTAATCTCTGTCAGTGAATTCATGTAACTGACCAACGGCTTCGGGATCTCGATTACTTTCGCATCCTTCCTGAAGTAATTCTCGATTATTGCCACCATAGTACGCTCAGTTGCGACGAGGGTGCTGTTCAAAGTGTGAAGAAATCGAGATTCTTCATGCGCTTTTTCTCTGTACTTTATTCCCAGAGCTCGTGATTGAAATTCAGTGCAGTTGCTGCAGGAAATTAGTTCCCGGTATTTTCCCTGACTCGGAATCCACCCCTCAATGTCATAGGTTTTTGCTGAAACCTTACCCATGTCTCCAGAACTCAAAAGCATCACGCGATGCGGAATTCCCAACTCTTGCATGAACCCCTCCGCGTTCTGAAGAAGAAGTTGGTGTTCGTTTTCAGATTCTGAAGGCTTGCAATAAACGAACTGTTCTACTTTCTCGAACTGATGGACTCTGAATATTCCTTTGGTGTCACGGCCGTGCGCACCCGCCTCCTTTCTAAAGCAGGGACTGACTCCGGCGTAATGAATCGGGAGATCAGTACCGTTGAATATCTCGTCCATGTGCATCGCGGCAATCGCGTGCTCGGATGTACCAATCAGGTAAAGATCTTCATTCTCGATCTTGTAGATGACTTCCTCGAAATCTCCGAGGATCACCGCACCTCCAATCGCATCCCTCTTCAGCATGTAGGGAGGCTGAATCAGGATAAATCCGCGTGTTCTGAGATAGTCAAGCGCGAAACTGATTAGCGCATAATTCAGTCTTGTCAGATCTCTTCTGAGAAAATAGAACCTGGCGCCGGAGGTTTTAGCTGCCCTGTCGATATCAATCAAATCGAATATGGCCGAAATATCGATGTGATCCAGATCGGCCTTCTTGGTTTCGCCCCACTGCCTTACTTCGCGATTGGCCGTTTCGTCATTCCCGATTGGAACTCCATCGTCGATAAAGTTAGGCAGAGCTGCCAATAGCTCGTTTAATCTCGCATTGGCGTCTTGAGTCTGCTTATCGTTGTCAGCTATCTCGTCTGACGTTGTCCGCATTCTTGAGATGAAATCCTGAGCGTCTTTTCCAGAGCTTTTAGCCCTGGAAACCTCAACTGAAATCTTGTTTCTTTCTTCCTTGAGTTTCTGATTCTTGGAAATCAGGTCTCGCCTTTTCTTGTCAAGGCCGAATAGCTCATCGAGCGGGAAATTAGTAATGTTCCTTTTTTCCAGGTTGCCCCGGATTTTCTCAGGTGATTCTCGGAGGATTCGAATGTCTATCATAAATTCTCAGCTTTTTCAAGAGTTTTTGTTGCTGAGTAAACGTGCGAAACGAGTTCATCAAGAGTGGATATTAATGTTTCAAGCTGCTTAGGTCCCGAGTCCATTTCAATCGAAATAGTGAGGCGATTATTTTTCTTCCTTTGAGAAAATTTCATTCCACGCGGAAATTTGATGTTGTCAGGTCGTAGTGAGGAATCGACGGCGATCAAACTTCTATTGTCTGAAAATTCTATTACTAGCCGCGCGCTCAACTTTTTCTTCGAGACTGGAATATCGAATCAACCGCCTGCTGAAATTCTTGCTGCCTGGCAATGGAGAACCGCGCACCCGCAGCGTTCTTGTGACCTCCGCCTACTCCTGAAGCGGTAGCAGCGATCTGAGACAATGTCGTACCAAGATCGTAACCGGCTCTCTCTTTGCCGCATCTCGCCGAGACTTTTACATCTCCATCAATCGTTGTAGTCCTCACAAAGACCACTTTGTTCCGAAATCGGGAATACGCGGATATGATCTGGCAGACGGCTCCCGTCATTCTTTCCGCAACAACTCCATCGCCAACAATTAGAGCATAATCTCCCTTTTCGCTTATTCTGTCCTCGGTGCCCATCAGAGATTGAATAGACTTTACGATCTCGCCGCGGTATTCCGAAATTATTAGATCTGATTCATTAGCGATTACCTGTTCATCCCCCAAACAAATGGAAAGAGCAGTACTGGGTTTACCTATTCTGCCAGAAGCGCTGATTAAGGTCGCAAGATCTCGGGCGTCCCTCATCATCGAGTATTCGTCCCGAGTATTAAGACCATAGACGCTGCCTACGAGATCCTCCACCGTGAAGGTCGTGCCGGAAAGATGCGGAACAATAGCTTCCAGGAATTTCTGCTTCTCGTCTTCGTTGAATTCGGAGGCAGTCTTCCATCTATTTCCAACTCGTAATTCGATCCCAGCTCCTCTAAGCGATGCAAGACAGGCATCTTTGTTGCCGGTCAGACCTGGTATGAACACGGTGGTCGTATTTGCTATAGACTCGTGCACAGGTCTTGTCTCTCTGCACCAAAGAAGGAGGTCATATTTTGTTTCAATCCCGCTGGATGTCTTTTCATCTCCCTCCAAAATTTTTGCAGTTAATCCAACGATGCTTCTCCTCGGCCCTGTATCCTGACGATCGCCAAGGGCTCCTACGAGAGCAAGAAAGAGAAATCTGTCGGATCGAGTCTTTGCAATCAGGTAGCAAAGCCCAGCAGAACTGATCGAGCTTCCTCCATCGAAATCAAACTGCCAACAATTTAGGACGTTATCCAGATCAAGTTCATTTTTTGGAATTTCATGGTGATCAATAATCAACCACTTGTCGCCGAATCTCTTCGAGACATCTCCCGTTAATCCGGCGCAAATGTCTACAAAAATTACAAGATCGAATTTCGATTCGCCGAGTTTGTCCAGAAATCTGGAATTAGGTTCGGACACCGCCCGGACTTGGCAATGTCCCTTATTCTTCAAAATGAATTCGCAAAGAATTGAAGCCGCGCATATCCCGTCGGCGTCATGATGCGTCGCGATCAGGATGTTCTCGTTATTTTTTGCGCTAGCGATGATCTTGCTTTCAAATCGCCGAGCTTTTTCAATTAAGGCCTGCTCGTCTTCCATCGGCGATCGGTTTCTTTCATAGATGGGACATTATTACGCGAGTTGCGCCACGGCTGTCGCATATCTCCAAGTTGTAGGAAGTTTTTCGTTTTCCTTGTAATAGTTCGAAAGCCTGTGAATCTTCGCTTCCAAGAGTTCCAAGGACCTCACATTTTTCCTATCAGCATGATGACTTCCAAGATGATCCTTCAATTTAGCAGCTCTCTCCACGAGACGGCCCAAGTCTTCAGGAATCGTTTGAGGATTCTTACTGTCCATCAGAGCTTCGCTGATGCTCTTCCCGAGAAAGGTTTTCGTGTGCGGAACGCCGTAATCATCGCGGAGGCGCAAACCGATCTGGCTGGGAGCTAGCCCCTCCTTTGCGAGCTTTGAAATGGTTGCAACAATCTCGTCCTGACTGTAGGTTACCCAGCTCGGAGGGCGCTTTGAAGATGGCCTGGTCGATTGAGACTTGCCCCTTCTGTGCGAATGAATTCTTGCCAACGTCGAAGGTACAGGAACCTCAAATTATACAAATTAAACGTATCGCTGAAAGTAGAACCTCAATTGAAATTCAGATGGCTTCGGTTTCCGTCTCTTTCGGTTTCAGATCCAAATTCTTCTTTGACTCATTGAGATACCAGAGAGCAAGTTTCGATATTGCCTTTGCCCTGTGAGAGTACACCGTCTTTTCTTTTAGCTCCATTTCCGCGAAAGTCTTAGACGTCCACATTGGAATAAAAATTGGATCGAAACCAAACCCGTTCGTTCCTCTCGATTTGGGCTGTATTGTCCCTTCAGTCGCAGAAGAAAATGTAGCGAGCCACTTGCCGTTCATTCCGAAAGCAACCGACGACCGAAACTCCGCCTTTCTTGTTTTTGCTTCCTCCATCAGTTTCAAAACTCCTTCAACTCCGAGTGTCTCAAAGACATACGAACTGTAGGGCCCGGGAAAACCGTTGAGATGGTGAATGAATAATCCAGAATCTTCAACGAAGACGGGCTTGTCAGTTTTTTGAATTATCTGCGCAAGAGCAGTATTCGCGATTTCTTCAAGGTCCACATGCTGAATTTCGAGTTTCTTGAACTCTTCAAACTTTGAAATTTCGATGTTATATTGAGAAACGGCTGCTCGGGCTTCCTCAATTTTGTGATCATTACTTGTTAAAAAGAAAAATTCAGTCAACCTGGGCATACCTCCCTCTCAGTTCAATCTTCGAAATCTGCTTACGAAGGCTCTTCGTAAATGCTTCTCCAATTTCCGTTTGATATCCCGACATCACATTTTCAAAATCTCTGCTTGCAATATTCACTGACGAGGAACTTTTCAAGGCTTGCTTCAAGAGATGAAGATCTTCGGCCTTGTCCTCCAACCTGTCCGAGATAAATGAGAGCCCAAAGTCTATCAGAACCATTCTGTCGTCTGACAAGATAACGTTCTTTGTAGTTAGATCTCCATGTATGATTCCCTTTTTGTGAAGTCTAGCAACCATTTTACCAAGTGATTTGAACAGCTTTGCTCTTTGAA
>JAPCJU010000190.1 GCA_027886795.1 Nitrososphaerota archaeon
AGGTACTAGAGATGAGATCATGATTTAATTTATTATGTTCCCTTGGTGGCGAACTCGGAAGAATTTCTAGAACTCCGGGAAATCACCCGGATTTCGATGTGGCTTTTTTGTCCATTTACACACTATCGCGCAGAAAGCGATTTTAATATTCATTTTATTCCCTTTCTACGTGTTCAAAGGGTCAATAGGTTTTCACTTCGCGCTGAGTGTTCTGAATCACTACTCAATTCCTGATGTGCTTGATCTGACTGGTGACGCTACAAGAGCGTTTAGCAACTTTGATTTCAAGCGAGTTTGGATCAACGACAATCTGGAATATCGTAACGTCCTAGTAGTCCTCGCCGCGCTTGTTTCGAGATATGACATTCAGATAGGGACTGCCGTAGCTGTCCCATATGTGAGAAATCCGATAGATCTTGCTAGCGGAATCGCATCGCTGTCGGAATTGCGTCCCGGCAGCAGAATCAACCTTGGATTAGGCGCGGGCTCGGGATCTCTCACCGGTCAGAAGATAGAGTTGAGTGATCGACTGGAAGTAGTAGAGGAAATGGCCCGATTTCTTAGGTTGCTTCTTGACGGAAATGAAGCAAACATCAAAGACTATCCATCACTATCTTCATACTTTCATTTTAAACCGAACTCGTTTAGATTGCGCTTTTCGCCCAAGGCTGAGGTCGATCTGCAGTATGGCTTCAGCGGCCTCGGAACGAAAACGATTTCAATGATCGCAAGGCTTTTTGATGGGACGATAATCCAGACTAGACTCCTCGCGATACCTGAAATGGAGGAAATGACGGTAAAACTCGAGGAAACAAGAGCACGTGAGAGGATCAACAAGAAGCTCGGCAAGGTACTCATGCTAAATGCCTCAGTCTCGCGAAATGCGGAGCAGGCGTTAGACGGTGGGAAAAGATTTGTCTCCCAGATAGTGTCTTCATCATCCAGCGAGCTTCTGAAGAGAAGAGGAATCCTTCCAATAGAATACGAAAGTCTGAAGGAAAAGTTTTCGAGAAATGAAGGACTCGCGTCCGCGGCCGAGCTGACTTCCGACTCTCTGGTGAAGAAGGTGATTGTCGCAGGTACTCCGAATGAGGTCATTGAAAAGATTTCAGCACTCTTCAAATTTGCAGAGAACTTTGACTACGATGAGGTGATGATCGGGCCACCTCTAGGACCGAACCCGGCCGAAGTGATTGATATCTGGGGTAGGGAAATTCTGCCTTCAGTCTTGTGAATTTCGAGACCCGAGTGACTTGTTTGTGTTTAGTTAGTTCGAGAGTTCTCTTCCCATGATATCCTCAATCTTTTGAAAGTATACCTCTATGCACAAATAACCTTTGGATAAGCAGCTACACTTCGGCCGATTGCTCTAATTAGCCGAGACGAAAAAGCGAGTCAAAGAAATAAGTGTGCGGTCGCCGGGATTTGAACCCGGGTTCTCAGCTCTACTCGCTCGCGAGAATCAAGCAAGCTTGGAGGGCTGACGTCCTAGACCAGGCTTTCCCATCTTTCGATCTAGAAAAGATGACTGGACGACAACCGCAAAGAATAACGAAAATCCAGCACTAAAACGGGCTATAAAAAATAATGTTCACTTCGAGGCAATGGCACTGCCAAATTTCTTGGCAGCGTCGTCGCGAATGCTACCGACCTTGCTCGTTGCATCCTGTTCCATCTGGCTCGCCATATTCTCAACTTCGCCTGAGACTTGTTTGAATTTCTGCTGTATCTGATTCTGATCCATTCATTCCACCATCAAGCTGCTTCATTCATTGCAACTTTTTCTAACAGTTCCTTCTTCTCTTCCAAAATCCGCTTCACCAGTTTAAGTCGCACGAACTCTTCTCGCTCTCTTTCTTCCAGTGTCGCAGAAATGAACTTGATCGTGTCCTGGTATCCAGGGATGATGATGAATTCAAGGGCGTTGAGAAGCCGCTGAGTCTTTTCAAGTTCCGTAGCTAGTCGAAATATCGCGTTCTCAATTTCTGCAGCTTTCAATATTCCAGGAAGCACGTTTCGCATCATCCTCGTTGCCTTGTCCATCGACTCATTAGTGTCAGCAAAGCCGTAGGTCAGACCGACATTCTTTTGGGTGATTTTCATCGTCGGGACATTTACAGAAACTATGGTCCTAATATTAACAGAGACATCAACCGTGGGAGGCGTGCTTGTCGCAACTGATTCAAGTTTCGCAGGCCCCAGCTGGAGATACGAATCATACAGTTGCCTGTACGCTTCTGAAAGCGGCTCCCACATGTCGTCTCTCGATTTCTGCGCCTCGTTGATCATCTCGTCCAATCTCTTCAGGAGGACTTCCCTTTTGTCTTCCAGGATCTTGTAGACCGTACGGGAAGTTCTGAGAGACCGTTTGGTCTGGATCAACCCGATCTTTGTCGGGAGAACCTTATTCCCAGAGGCGACAGACATCGATTATCACTTTGCTTGCGGCGTCATCTGTGGTTTGTAGTACTGCCTGACGTATTCCGTTCTAATCTTCGTAAGCTCGTTTTCTGGAAGTACTGATAGTATTTCCCACGCCAGTCCCAACGTGTCTTCAATTGTTCGATTTTCATCGTAGCTTTGCTTCAGGAATCTTTGCTCGAAGACATCACCAAAATCAAGGTACTGAGCATCCACGCCGGAGAGACCTGCTTTGCCCACAATTTCAGCTAGAGACCTTAACTCCTGAGCTCTTGAATACGCGTCGTATAGCTGGCTTTGGACCTCCGCGTGGTCTGCCCTAGTTTTTCCGGCCCCGATCCCGTCCTTCTGTAACCTCGAAAGACTCGAAAGGACATTCACCGGCGGATAAATTCCCTTCCTGAATAATTCTCTTCCAAGCACAATCTGCCCCTCCGTAATGTAGCCTGTAAGATCAGGAATCGGATGTGTAATATCGTCAGAAGGCATCGAAAGAATGGGCATCTGCGTGACAGATCCTTTCTTACCTTTGATCTTACCTGCCCGCTCATAGAT
>JAPCJU010000191.1 GCA_027886795.1 Nitrososphaerota archaeon
ATTGCCAGCAACCTGCAGATTGCGGTCGGTTTCGCCATGGCGGCAAGAATGAAAAAAGAGAACATTGTGACGGTTTCTTACTTTGGTGATGGTGCTACATCTTCAGGTGAATTTCACGTTGCGCTGAATTTTGCTGGAGTCTTCAAGGCACCGTGCATTTTTGTTTGCGAGAATAATCAGTATGCGATATCAACCCCGCTCAAAATACAGACAGCTTCCGAGAACATTGCCATGAAATCCAAGGCTTACGGCATCCATGGAGAGGCTATCGATGGCAATGATTTTTTTGCTGTCCAAGCGGCTGTTTCGGCAGCTAGGGAAAGGGCTCTGAAAGGGCAAGGACCAAGTTTGTTGGAATGTGTTACGTATCGCTATGGCCCACATTCCTCTTCCGACGATTGGAAAAAATACAGAACTAGGGAGGAGGTTGAAGAATGGAAAAAACGAGACCCGATCACCCTGCTTAAGGACCGCTTGCTAGCAAAGTCAATTTTGACGAAAGAGAGCGAAAAGAAACTCTTTGAAGAAGTTCAGAATGAAATTACGGCGGCAACCAAATCGACGGAAAATATTCCACCCCCGCCGGTAGAGACTCTCTTCACAGATGTTTTCGCCGACCTCCCGAAGACGTTCAAAGATCACCCACTGGAGTAACAGACTGAAGTGGTAGAAAATTATTCAAGAATCAATTTAGATGTACACTGTGCACACAAGTCGAAACAGACTAGATTGTTCTGCTCAGGCAGAATGAAATAGTCCTGAAAGATCCTAGTGTTTGATAATTCTTTGTTAATCGTAAAAGCGATGGCAAAGAGCAGGATCCTGATCATACTTGGGGTCACAATCATTATTATCGGAACTGCTTCATGGCTGTTTTACTACTTCACTTTTTCATCATCGGCTTCTTTTGTCGTTATCAGGAATACTACTGTTTATGGTCAAGCGTCAGGCATACCTTGCGGTGCTATGCATTTCCCTTGTATTACTTCTCCAAATCAATCGACTCCAGCTCAACTGTTACTATTTCAGGGAAAATATTACTATGATTCTAATCTCACTTGGAACCATGTTGTCTACACGATTTGGTACGACAATTCAACTTACTACTGCATCAGTCCTAAGCTTGAGTGGGCAAATACTTGTCCACCGTAGTGTAGATCTTGTTTGGATTTAGCTTACTAGCAAAATACTAAAGAAAACAATCTCTGTCAGATCCATTATTCCAATTCGTTCAGTAATTTATCCCATCCGACGTAGGCGAGCCAGCCTCCATCAACAAGTATGTTGGCTCCCGTGATGTAAGAAGAGAAATCTGAAGCTAGAAACAATACGACTTGCGCGACCTCAGCCGCAGTCCCATATCTTCCCGCCGGTGTTCTCCGATTGATTTCTTCGACAGAATACCCTCCAGAAGTTTGATCGCCCTGATCCATTGGCGTCTTGATGAAACCTGGAGATACCGCGTTCACCCTGATGTTGTAGTGCGCCCATTCCGCGGCTAGCGTTTTCGTTAGACCGTTCAGTCCGAACTTCGAAGCACAGTATGCAAGCCTTTTGGGCACGCCACCACCCCCGAATATTGAAGAAATATTGATAATCGAGCCACCATGATTTTTTGCCATAATTTTTCCGCACACTTGCGACATAAAGAATGGCCCCGTGAGATTTGTCCTGATCGCTTTTTCCCAGTCCTCTTTCTGTAATTCTAAACTGTTGCTAATCATGGATGTACCGGCGTTGTTCACCAGCACGTCGATCTTTCCAAAGTGCTGAGCTGCTTCTTGAGCCAATTTCTCACAATTCTCGTAAACGCCAACATCACCATGCAGCCCGATCACAGATCCGCGTGTGTTAGGATCCGATCGGAGCCTTTCGACTGTAGCATCTACTTCTTTTTGGTTGCGAGAGTTCACGATCACATTGGCGCCGCACGACAACATTATTCTCGCGATTTCTAGTCCTATGCCTTTAGTTGATCCGGTAACGATGGCAGTTTTCTGATCGAGATCTTGGAAAAAACCTTCCGGTGTTGGGTTTGCATTTTTCATGATTTAGGAACCTGAGTTTAATGCCAGACTGAATCACTCTTAATTTAAGCGAAATCTTTCGAGTCATAGAGTTGGGTAACCTCAACATTAAAAATGGCAGTGCAAGCGCCGCTAGACGAGATCAACAATAATGAGCTCGTACAAAGATCTGGGAGTCCGGCGCGTAGTAAACGGGCAGTTTCCAATTACGCGTCTGGGAGGCTCCGTGATTCCTAAAGATATCCTCGATGCGATGGATGAATCGACCAACAATTGGTGCGGACTCTGGGAACTCGAGGAGAAGGTTGGAAACGCTATCGCGCGCATCTGTTCTGCAGAGGCTGCCCACGTCACGTCAGGGTCCTTTGCGGCTCTAGTATTGTCAGCCGCGGCATGCATCGCGGGAAAGGACCCGGAGAAGATGAGGCAGCTTCCGGATACAAACAGAATGAAAAACGAGATCATAATCCAGAGGAATCTCAGGGGCGCGCACGCCGGCGAGCCTGGAATGTATGATCGGAGCATGGAAGTACCCGGCGGAAAATTTGTTCAGGTTGGACATGAGGTGTGGGGAGCGAGGCCGCAAGATCTGGAAGCCGCGATAGGCGAAAAGACGGCCGCCATTCACTTCATGGTCCCTGACTATCCCGATTCAAGGAGCGACATCATACCGCTTGACGAAGTCATAGAAATCGGGCACAAACATGGAGTCCCGATCATCGTCGACGCTGCTGGTCAAACTTATCCCATCGATCTCCTCGGGAGGTTTGCAAAGATGGGAGCTGATCTCGTCTGCTACGCAGCTAAGTATGTGCAGGGAGCAAATTCCGCCGGGTGGGTTTGCGGAAGAAAAGACCTAATCGAAACAGTATC
>JAPCJU010000192.1 GCA_027886795.1 Nitrososphaerota archaeon
AAGTCCGGATCGCGAAGATCGCCGATAATGCAATCTTGCTTTACGCCTAAATCTTCCAGATTTTCAACGGCCCCAGAAGAGAAATTATCGACAATGATAACTTCGTTGCCTTTTTTCTTTTGTTGTCTTACAATATGGCTCCCGAGAAAACCGGCCCCGCCTGTAATTGCGACCCTCGACATTTTCTATTAAACCTTAGTCGCGAGTTTCTCCTTCCCGCCGAGCTCCTCCAGCGTCCATCTGGCCGTCATTCGAATTGTGTCGGAAGGCGAAACTTTTGGCTTCCAGCCCAGATTTCTCATCTTTTTGATATCCAGAAATACGACCGGGTTATCACCTATCCATCCTCTGTTACCGCCGGTATGTTTCTTTCTGACATTGGAAAGCCCCATCTCCTGAATTACGATGTCAGCTAGCTCATCAACCGTCGTCTGTTCCTCCAAGCCCAGATTGAAAATATTTACACAGTTGGAGCTTTTCTCGTAGCCGAGAATTATCCCGTCAACGCAGTCTTTTACGTATAGATAATCTTTCGATTGTTTTCCGTCTCCGAGAATTTCTAATTCGTCCGGATCATTTAGCAGTTTGTTTTCAAAATCCCAGATTGCTCCTCTCCGACATCTCTCTCCCAAAACTGTACCAAATCTGAATGCCCAGAATTTTATGGGTGCGAATTCTGAATAAGCCTCGGAATAACTTTCGCCGGCTAATTTTGAAGCTCCATACAATGAAGTCTGAATTCCTATGTACTCTTCTGGAGTTGGAACTACCTGAGCATCTCCATACAAAGCACTAGTGCTTGCGAAAACAAGATCGGAGATTTTATTTGCAATCATAGATTCGAGCACATTGATGGTTCCGATCAGGTTGTACTCGAGATCTGCTTTGTGATCTGACAGGCTTACTCTCATCAAAGCATGAGCAGCCAAGTGAAAAACAGCGTGGCAACCTTGGGATGTGTTTTTCACGGTACTTAGATCGCGTATATCACCTTCAACCACTTGCAGTCTAGGATTACTCTTATGATGACTAAGATTTTCCCGTTTGCCTGTGAGAAGGTTATCAAGTACCACAACCTCCCATTCGTCTTCGAGCAATCGATCGACTAGGTGGCTACCTATGAATCCAAGACCACCTGTGACAAATGCCTTTCTCATATGTCTGATCGTACCAATCTGATCATGTTTTTTCAAGTTCCCGTATGCTCTGATCCGGTTTTCTTCTTGTCAAATTTCGTCAGCTAGATTTTCTTAACTCGCATTTTAAAGGGACAGTCTCTATTCCAGCATCTGATCGTGTAGGTCCCGTCCTCGGTTTTGTCGATATGAAATGCAGTTGCACTGTTATCTGGGCATCTGAATAAATTGGGGTTTCGTTTTGGCATGAGATTTTTGATTTATCTCAAAAGAATATCAAGTTGCTGTTTCCGTCGAATGATTAACCTAGTCGGATAGCTTCTTGGGGATATCAAAATATCCAATTGGAATTTTCTTGTGGCAGTTCGGACAGAAATGCGGTTCAACAATTGCCTCTGCCCGTTTCATCGTTATGAGTGTCCCACAAAAAGGACAATCTCTTTCAACATACAACGTCACTTTTTCTTTTGCTTTCGTGTCAGCGTCAGCCAACTGTACGCGTAATAATTCCTCAAGTTTTCTTACGCGTTTTTCCAGATCTGATGTTTCAGAATGAGATGGATAATGCGATTCCTCATCATCATCCACTTTAATCCCCAAATATCCGACATAGGCGCCAATTACTAATCCAAAAAATCCGACTACGGCAGTGAACAAACTAAGTAGTATGAAAGAAATGTAGAGCGAACCGAAGAAAAATAAGACGGTTAGGATGATTATGGCTTTTCCGACAAGTGAAAGAAGTCCCATGGCTCAGCGGCATTTACTCCGCTATTTTTTCGCCAGATATGAAGCTCTCAAACTCTTTCAAGGCCGGTCCCGTTCCTATTTCAAAAAACCTGTCTTTCACAACGAAAGCGAGAAGCTCATTCTTTTTGATGAGTTCCCCGTAAAACTGTTCTTCGTCATATTTCTGATCGCTTGGGATACTCTTCAAAGTTTCTCTTCGAAGGATTGAAATCCCGTAATTTATCCAAACCATGTCTGGTGTCTGATGTTGCTTGTCGTATCGCGTAACAAAACCGTCTTTGATAGCAAGATCACTTCTCCCGTATCTGTTGTGATTTTCGTATGCAAGCATCATGCCCAATTTCCCAGCTCTCAAGAATTGCTTCATAGCTCCGGCGTATTCCGCTCGAAGATAGGAATCTCCATAAGTTACAATGAATACGTCCTGCAAGATAGGCTCCGCTCGCTTTAGCGCCCCGGCTATTCCCAAGGGCTCTTCACCGTCGAAACTATATTGGATAGAGATTCCAAGTTTTTCGCCACTACCAAAATAATCACGAATTACTTCGCCAAGATAACCTACGCAAAGTACAAAATCTGAAATTCCATTCTTGGCTAGAAGTTTTAGTTCGTACTCGAGGAAGGGTCTTCCGTTCACAAGCACCATCGGCTTGGGAGTCGTGTTCGTCAGCGGGCGTAGCCTCGTGCCTAACCCACCTGCGAGTATGACAGCTAGCAAGTAACTTTGCTCGATTAAACGTTGTACATTACTTTGCTTCCCTCAAAGTCAAAACGTACCCTGAATTCGACCAATCCCTCGCCGGAGAGTGCTGAGCGCAGGCGCTGTCGTCCATTGTCGCAGTAAACCATCAAAAATCCTCCTCCTCCTGCACCAATCAACTTGCCTCCGTTGGCGCCATTTTGTCTCGCGATCGAGTACCACTTGTCCACACTGTTATTGGTCATGTTATCAGTAACACCCCTCTTCTCCATCCAGTGTTCATGGAGAAGCTC
>JAPCJU010000193.1 GCA_027886795.1 Nitrososphaerota archaeon
ACCTCGCTTGTGCGCCTCCCGCATGAATTCCTTAAAGTCTGAGAGCGTTCCATAAAGCGGGTGCACTTCAAAGTGATCTGAAATATCGTAGCCATCGTCCTTTAATGGCGAGGGATAAAACGGGAGCAGCCAAAGTGTCGTGACGCCCAGCTCTTTTAGGTAATCAAGTTTTGAAGTGAGTCCCTTAAAATCACCGATGCCATCCCCTGCAGTGTCACAATAGGCCTTGACATGAACCTCGTAAATCACAGCGTCCTTGTACCATTGCGGATCATCTTCAATGTAGTCTTCTGAAGACATCTAAACTCTAACTCCGTTCAAGCTGTAAGTCACGATTTCTTTGATCGTATTATGATACTTTTTCGAGCTCCATTTCCATGCGTTTGATTTGGAAATTAGCTCAGCGACCAGTAATTGTTGAAATCCATTCTTTAACCCTATCTTTCAGGATCCATCCGACAACGATGCCTGATGCGACTCCGACTGCAATCGCGATAGCCCATGCGAAGGCTTCGGCGAAAATGTACAGAATGGTTACATCAACTCCCAAATGAGTTAACGCCAAAGTGAGAGTTACAAAATAAAGAACGATCTTTACTAAATCGCCAATTATGTTTAGCCCCAGCAGATCTCTCTTTTCCGGTGAGGAACTCTTCTTTACAAACTCACCCAGCCAATCAGAAATAATCAATCCGACGATGAGGATGATTCCAGATCCAACGAGTACCGGCAGATAATAGAGAAACGAGCTGACCGTTGTGGTCAAAATCGGAAGACTCAGAGTATAGAGTGCATAAAGTATTGCCGAGATATACACGAACCATTTCGTAATTGAATTCGCAAGCTTGAACGACGCGTAATCAGACCGCATCAATACCCTTCCAATCACGGTTTGCTTTAGCAGCGAATCTCCTCCCGCCCGAGAGATCAGCCTTCCTACAAGATTCCCCAGAAGTTTGCCGATCACCCATCCAATTAGTATAATGGCGAAGAAAATGACCGCTTTGATTGCGACGAAAGTGAGATCTGATAGGAATTGTGAGGTACTGACTGGAAACTGGATTGACATTTAAGATACCCTAGCAAAGCTCAATATTTTGAAAGGACAGTAAAAGGAGGCTAGATTCCTTTCATTTAATCTTTAGCTGTCTCTTCTAGTAGAAATGTCTCGTTCAAATATTCAGCGACGCCAAGACCTCCAGGTTCCTCGGTTACCACATCCGCGATCATCTTTAGGGCGTCAACAGCGTTGGCCACAGCTACCCTCAGGTCAGCAGCCGCAAAAAGAGCTATATCATTTTCTCCATCGCCAAAACAGGTCAAAAACAATTTTCTTGTAGAGCCGAAATGCTGGACGGTCGCTGCGACTCCTGTTCCTTTATCGACGTTTGGCGGAAGAATCATGAGCGAGTCCTTGTTCGGAACCATCTTTGCGTCAAGTACGTATTTCCCCAGCAACTCAGAAATTTCTTGGGCGTATTGAATCCTCGTCGCAAACATGACTTCCGCAAAATGAAGTGGGATTCCTGAATTTGAAAAAACTTCTTTAGCTCTTTTCGACCAATCAGATCCCAGGACAGTCTTTTCTCTTGTATCAAGAAAATAGGAGATTGCACCGTTTTCCGCGATGAGAAATGAGAAAACATTTGATAGACTTTGATTCACGTCATCCAGGAATTTAAGATCGCGGCCAGAAATTATTCCAAGGGTCGCAAGATCAGATTGCTTGATGAGGTGAAGGCAGCGCTTTGTAACTTCCGGGATTACTACGTCGTTGAGCGTGAGGGTGCCGTCGTAGTCAAAAATCAGGATGTTTCGAATACTTTTCGGCAATGAGCGAAACCCCCGGATCTTAGATCGTTGACGACTCTTAGAACAAGCAACGCGCCTCAACTAACTATTATAGAATCAAAAAAAGCGGGAATTCATTCCCTGTCAATGAATTCATTTGGCGACGGTGGTTCCGGAGATAGTCCCTTTCTCTTTCTGATATCTTTGACAATGTTCAACAACATGGAGTTCGGAACAGGTTGCCACGCCTTGAAGTATGTATTCCACATCGCTCTTCCAGCAGTCGCTCCCCTCATGCTTTCGGAAAGGTCGAAGGTCTCCGAAGTTGGAATTTCACCCTGAATAATGGTGACGACTTCTTTCTGCTCAACATTGAGCATTTTTCCTCTCTTACCCGAAATAACTCCGGCAATGGGCCCGATCTGCTCGGCTGGACATTTGATTTCAATCCCGAGTATCGGTTCGAGCAGGGTTGGTTCTGCACTTAGTGATGCTCCCAAAATCGCCCTCCTCGTTGCTGGCATCAATTGCGCGTAGGTCCTGTGAGCAGGATCTTCGTGGGGAACGTAGTGGGTCAAAACGACCTTCAAACCTCTGCAAAACTCGTATGCTAGAGGTCCGTTGGTCATAACGTCATTAAAGCCAGCGCGGATCGAGTCCATCGACTCTTGCAGGAATTGGACACCTTTCGTTTCCTCGAGGAGCATGTTCCCCTTTTCGTCAATTGTAACAACGGATCGAGCTTCATCAGCATCCCATCCGTGCTCTCGAAGAACTTTTGCAACTGTCTTTTTGTCTGTATTCTCGTTCAACTGGCCGGTTCGAATTAACTCGACAATGTCAGCAGGAAGAGGCTCGACCTTGATGAAGATCTTGTTGTGCCTGTTAGGCGACTTGGACATTATTGGGCCGGCTTTATTCCGCACGGCCTCTCTGTAATTGACTAGAGGCGGAGTGGTGACGATTTCAATTTTCTGATCCTGAAGCAAAGTAGTGGCAATTTCCAGGTGTAGCACTCCCATTCC
>JAPCJU010000194.1 GCA_027886795.1 Nitrososphaerota archaeon
ACATGGCTTTAACGGGTCGAGCGACGCAATTCCTAAAAATTAAAGTTTGATTTCACAATGTCGGATTCACTGTTTAGCATCAACGGAAATATTCTCGGGTCTGAAAAGAAAGGTGCCACATCCCTTCTTTCCTCCGTCGGGAATACACCACTGATCTCGATCGTTCAGAACGATATGATTAGCCTGCTTGCGAAAGCTGAATTTCTCAATCCCACGGGTTCAGTGAAAGACAGAGCAGCTGCGAGGATGCTCGAGGTCGCGATTAAAGACGGATTATTGCAAACAAAAAGGGAGATTCTCGATTCCAGTTCCGGAAATACCGGAATATCCCTTGCATCATTTGGGGCGTCGCTCGGAATCAAAGTTTCGATTGTCTTGCCAGAAAGTGCGAGTTTGGAAAGACAAAAACTACTTCGTCTTTATGGCGCGAACATAGTCTACTCCGATCCCATGGAGGGCTCAGATGGAGCTGTAGAAGTTGCAAGAGATCTGCAAGGCAAAAATCCTGACAAGTACTACTATACAGACCAGTACAGCAATGATGCAAACTGGCAGGCTCACTATTTCGGTACTGCAGAAGAGATCTGGAGGCAGACCTCTGGAAAAGTAACGCATTTCGTCGCGGGGGTCGGAACGGGAGGAACGATCATGGGAACGGGGAGAAGACTGAAGGAGCTAAATTCCAAAATCAAGATCGTTGCTGTAGAACCAGATGAGCCGTTCCACGGGATAGAGGGTTTAAAGCACATCGAGTCATCAATCAAACCCAAAATCTTTGATGAGAAGTTTCCCGACGAAACTGTCTTTGTCAAGACGGAGGATGCGCAAAATGTAGTCTTAAGACTCGCAAGAGATCGGGGAATATTCGTCGGAACTTCGTCTGGGGCGGCCATGCTAGTTGCCGAGAAATATGCGAACCCCGGGAATGTTGTAGTCGCGATATTTGCTGATCAGGGTAGCAGGTATCTTTCTGAAAAATACCTTCGCTTGCAGGCAGATGAATTCGAAATGAACGCTGATCCTGCGCATTCCAGCACCGAATTTAACCCGATCCAATTGAAGCTAATCTTGGCTGAATCTATTCTTAACGAAATGGAATCCCATGCGTCTTCCACCTTCCCTGAGGAGTGCTGCGGCCTTTTGTTAGGCGTCTTCGAGAACAATTCCAGAACTAAGAACGTGAAAGAATCTATGCGGATGAGCAACGTTTTTCAGAAGGAGGAGAGATATCATCGATATACGATAGATCCGAAAGAATTCATGAAAGCCGAGAACGAGGCTGAGGCAAGAGGTCTAGACGTGGTGGGAATTTACCACTCGCATCCAAATGCTCCTGCGAAACCATCACTGTTCGATATGAGTTACGCGTGGCCGTCGCTTTCGTATGTCGTGATCGAAGTAAGAGATGCGTCGCCGGTTGATGTGAAGAGTTGGGAATTGAAAGCGGATAGATCTGAATTTGTTCAAGAAGAAATGATAAAGGTAGCATAGAAATTGGTTAGAGTTTTGATTCCAACCGCCCTTAGACAGTACACAGAAGGCGGTTCAAAGTCTCAAGTCACCGTCAACGCAGGTACAGTCTCCGAGGCCCTGGCTAGTTTGCTACAAGACAACAAGAAGCTCGCGACACATCTGGTGGACGAGAAGGGTAATCTGAGAAATTTCGTCAATATTTTCCTCAACAACGAGGACATACGATATCTCAAGGGTCAGGAAACCGAAGTCAAGGAGACTGACACCATTAGGATAGTCCCAGCGATTGCCGGAGGATCTCACTTGCTGGAGAGAAACAACGTGATACCTGACATCGACGATCGCAAGGTGATGATCTCTCCCAGAGAGTACCGAAGGTACGGACGACATCTGATCATACCCGAGGTAGGAATGGAGGGACAGAGGCGTCTGAAAGCTGCGAAAGTGCTCGTCATAGGAACTGGTGGCCTCGGATCACCCTGTTCTCTCTATCTCGCGGCCGCCGGTGTGGGCACACTGGGTCTGATTGATTTTGATGTCGTTGACGAGACAAACCTCCACCGACAAATTCTCTACACGGAAAAAGACATTGGAAAATCAAAAGTTCAGACCGCGAAGGAAAGACTTCAGCAGGCAAACCCGAACACCGTTATCAAGATCTACGAGGAGCCTCTGACATCGGACAATGCCCTAGAAATTTTCAAGGGTTACGACGTGATAGTCGACGGCACCGACAATTTTCCAACTCGGTATCTCACTAACGATGCGTGCGTAATTTTAGGAAAACCCAACGTCTATGCGAGTATTTTCCGGTTTGAGGGACAGGCCACTGTTTTTCATCCTAAGAACGGCGGGCCATGCTATCGATGTCTCTATCCAAAACCACCACCGCCCGGACTCGTTCCGTCTTGTGCCGAAGGTGGAGTGCTAGGTCTTCTCCCCGGGCTCGTCGGGTTGATCCAGGCGACTGAAACCGTGAAGTTGATTTTGGGAAAGGGAGAGCCGCTTGTTGGACGCTTGCTCGTGTACGACGCCCTTTCGATGACCTTTGAGGAATTGAAGATACGCAAGAATCCAAAATGCCCCGTTTGCTCGGTAAAAACGGAGAGCGTCAAGCTGATAGATTACGAAGCATTCTGTGGCGTCGAAAAGCAACCAGATGTCGCCTCCGTCATGCCGGTTGCGTTAAGCGAGGAAATCAAGGGAGGAAAGAAAGTCTTGCTGCTAGATGTCAGAGAACCACATGAATGGGATATTGTCCATATTGAAGGGTCAAAGTTGATTCCACTTCGGGATC
>JAPCJU010000195.1 GCA_027886795.1 Nitrososphaerota archaeon
AAGAGTCTCTTGAAAACTGAGAAATCTATTGCAACGGCAGTTGGCATTCTATTTTTGGACGTCTTCACACTCTTCTTCTTTATTCTGCTCGGCGAGCATTTTTGGATGGGGTGGCCGGTATTTGGATCGAGCCTTGCCGCAATCGGGGTGCTAATTTACCTTGCTCACAGAGTGCCGGCAGACGCCCTAAGATCCAAAGGCGAAACTCCGACAAGGAGTCCTCTCAAAATCGGGATACTGGGAGCTCTCTTTTACCCATCGATTCTGTGTGCAAAGTTTCTGGGAATGGGGGCAAAACTACCCGCGTTTATTGTGACGGTTCTGACCGTAGGAGTCCAAGCTCTTTACTTGATCTATGTCCTGAGAATCATTGGGCGATCATACAACGAAAGAAACTTGATCGCACTCGCCGCTGGCCTTGTAACTCCGCTTGCCGTTTTCGGACTAGTATCGCAAATTTCGCTGCCATTGGTACTGATCGTTGACATCGCGTTGATTGCTTTCTTCAGAAAATTATGGACAATGTATGGCAAAAAGAATCCACTTGGTCCCATCGAAGAAAGTCGATCAAATGGTAGTAATTCATTCAACTATTTTTCATGAGCCAATGTTACGGGTGGCGGGAGGAAAAGATCAAAAGAGCATGATCGATAGAAAATTCTCAGTCCGATTTGAGGAGAAGGACAAAGATCGCCATCGCAGGTATTGCGATTATTATACTGGGCCTCGTCCTGATCGAGATTTCCTTCTCCCAGATTCCTGAAAGCAATTCGATCTTGAACCAGAATATCGATGTCAAACTAAACTATCCGTATACTTCTTTCGGCGTTTCCGCGAACTATTACCTGAACGGAAATCGCAACGGGAAAATAAGCGGGACATTACAGAGCTCTGATTGCTGCATAGATTTCCTCATCTTCTCTACTGCGGGGTGGAATAACTGGATCGCGAACGGGATGAAGGCAAGTAATTCATCGAATTCTCCAGCATTGAGTGTCAATTGGAGTTCGATAACAACGAAAAGTGGAGTACCGGCGCAATTCTCGTTTGTTCCCGATGCAAACACTATCTACATGCTGGCTTTTTTCAACAATAACAGATCGCAGTGGAATTCCAATTCGACAGTCGTGATGCACGTCTTCGCTGATATCAAAATCAGTTACACGACTGCGCCATCTTCATTCGTGATTTACCCCGGAATAGTTATCTTACTAGCGGGAATAATTGTAAGTGTCTGGACCGCAAGATACTCGCGATAATGTCCGTTGTTCTGAAACTACGGCGCACGGAGTGGGCTCCAATCGAAAGAGTATTAAGATTCCCTTGAATTCCTAGAAAATCGAAAAATGGATTTACCCACACATTTCGCGTTTGGACTTTTGATCGGGCTTGTCTTCTTCGCCAGCAAGCCAGAAGCGGTACTTCTCATCGGGTTTGGGGCGTTGCTGCCGGATTTGGATAGGGAGTATTGGTACGTTCGCGAGCAAAAGTACGCGGACGAGCAGTTCCATCGGGCTAGATTCCACAATGTGTTCATCATAGTCGCCGCTTTTTTGGTGAGTCCGTTTTTGTCAATTGGCGTCTTCATTCACATGCTGCAAGATTCTTTCACAACCGCCAAGGACAGGGGAGTCGAATGGTTTTACCCCGCCACGAGGTTTGTGAAGAGAGGACTGTATGACCCAAACATGAAGCCGCAAAAACCCGATCCGAAAGAAAAGGTCTACTTTTTTCAAGAGGATCCTCTGGGTTACGTAAATGCGGCCGATGTGGATCTCCGCGAGGGCGACGCGCCTGTTCCATGGCGAAGGGTGTATGGTTTCGCGCAAAATAGCCATCTGCTTGACCGCGGTTTTGCCTTTGGTTCACTTGCTCTGATCATCGTCTGGCTTGCTTTTCCCACGAGTCTCTCCTACATTCAGAATTCCTTGAGTTACATTAGAGGGAACTTCATACTGTGGTTGGTAGGTTACGGATCGATCGCATTGCTCTACATGGCCGGAGAAACTCAGCGAAGAGATAAGCTGCCTAGAGTGCCACAGCTCAAACCCATTCAGTTTCCTTTGCTCGTAGTGGGCGTTGCACTGTTGGCTCTTTGGTTTGTCTTGTATAGGGTCGCAATATATCAAAACTTGCAGATAATTTTTGCAGACCCGCTCATAATCATCGTCGGCACAATAACTGTTCCGGTCGTCACGTACATCCTAGTAAAATGGTATACAAGAGGAGGCAAGACTGCCATTGTTTGATGATTTCAGTTCTATGGTGAGTGGATGAATGGTTTAGTGTCGCTTTAACTATTTATAGCTCGTTCTCTGATTTTCACTTCCCACGAAATGAAGCCGGTCTTTCTCTTTCCGCAGCTGTGGCAGAAACACATCACCCTCGAGGTGAAAATTGAACAGGGGGACACGAAGCTTCTGAATGAAATGAAGAAGGTTCACGGGGTCATGTCTTCGAAGGCTTTGAGTTCCGTCTTTCTGTTAATTTGCAGTGGCATCAAAAATCCCGGAGAAGTCGCTCGTAGGATGGGTCGGTCAAAGTATGCAGCCAGTCTTGATATCTCGAAACTCAGAGAAAGCGGTTTGGTGATTCTCGCAGGAAGGGGCAGTTCTGATCTTCGTCAGAAAAATTACGAGGTTTCCTCAAAGAAACTTCTTCAGATTTTCAAGCGCGATTACTCCTTTGAGCTCGAATTGTATGAAAATCAGCTC
>JAPCJU010000196.1 GCA_027886795.1 Nitrososphaerota archaeon
GGTCTGGCAATTCAATTCAATGGTCTGAAGTTCAACGTGATAAAACTCTATCCGCCTCTCAATATTAAGGAGGAAGAATTAGACAAGGGGCTAGACATTCTCGATCATTCAATTGGAGACGTCGAGAAAGGACTCGTAACGATACCCCAGCTTCCTCCAGAATATTTGACAGCTACTGGATATAGGTGAGGGATAGGATAGCTTTACCCAGGAAAGAGAAACTTGAAAGTCCTTGTTCTTAGCGCGAGCGAAATCGACCCTCTGATCAATATGAAAGAGGCGTTGGTTTTCGCCGAACGAGCCTATAGCTTTCAGGGGGAAATAAAGAAGGGAACGTTGCCAGCTCACTTTTCGCCGCTTGTCGCTTACGAGGTGAAGGGACCTCTCGGCTCGCCCGGATTTTTTGATTTCAGGTCGGGCTACATCCGCGAAATTCCCATCATTATTAGTACCATGGGTTACGGTTTTCCCGAGAACAAAATTCGTCGCGGTCTTCCTGGAGCGTTCGCCGTATCTTTGATATCAGATATCGACACGGGTGTTCCGATTGCAATCATGGACGCCGATTTTCTTGCGAGCATGAGAACCGGCGCTGCATCCGCGATAGCCTCTAAATATCTCGCAAGGAAGAATTCGCGATCGATTGCATTAATCGGGACGGGACATTTAGCGAGGAACATGCTTGACGCTCACATCGAATTTGGTTTTCCGATTGATAGCATGAAAGTCTGGAGCAGATCTGCCTCAAACCGGGAAGAGTTTGCAAAGAGAGCATCAGAAAAATATCGGATCCTCGCCGTTCCGGTGGAATCGCCGGGGGATGCCATCAGAGGAGCGGACATTGTCTGTTGTTGCACTCCGTCGCAAGAACCGCGTGTGATGTTTGATGATATAAAACCGGGTGTGCATATCAACGCATTCGGTGCCGATTCTCCAGGAAAACAGGAGGTCGAACCTAAAGTATTGACGAAGAGTAAAACCGTGGTGGATGATTTAGAGCAATGCTCGATGGGCGGAGAGATACACAAGGCGTTGCAATCAGGCCTTATAACTACGAAGGATGTCTATGCCGAAATTGGCGAGATAGTTCTGGGAGAAAAGCCCGGCAGAACCAGCGGGACAGAAATAACGCTGATGGATGGAACCGGGCTCGCCGTTCAGGATATCGTCATATTTTACGAAACTTACAAGATCGCCTTGGAAAAGGGAGTTGGTAACTGGATTCAGCTTTGATAATTTCTCTATTTTCTCGAAATTATACGAGAGCCCAGCTACTCTGGCGGAATGTCCTTCATGTTCAGTGCGAGGTCGATTCCCCTACTCTTTCTGATGCCCCATGAGATGAAGTAAATCGCGAGTCCTACTATGAATGTGAGGAACAGACCAAGAATGTTCAATGGGCTGATTGAACTTCCGCCTGTAGTTGCTTGGAGATACCCTGGACTCAGCGCAATCGCGGCGACCGCGGCTCCCCCGAGAAATGTGATTGTGCCGAAGATGACTAGGGCCCACTTCCTGTTAGTCACAAAGTAACCCAGCAGGTCTTTCCGCTTGAATGGAAGGACCGCAGCTGCCAGACCAACCACCGCTGTCGTGGCCCAAAGGCCAGAAGTCGAGTATGAGAGATACGTCAAGATTGTCGTGAAAGCGTTAAGCGCAATAAATAGGAGGGAAACGACCACAACTAGAATTAGGGCATAGATCGGAGATCCCCATCTGCTATCCAAATCAGCAAATTTTGTAGGGATTACCCTGTCGAAAGACCATGCGAATGTCTGCCTAACTACAGCAGTCATGATCGTCAGGAGCGAACCGAAAACAGAACCAATTATAGCTAGTGGAACCAATATTCCAACAATCGGGCTTGAGTTTGCGAATATCACGAGGTATTGCAAAACTGGCGGAGAAGGAAGAGTCCAAGCACTGTTGGTAGTGCCTGCCAGGAAAGACGCGGCGTGAAGGAAGGGTTGACCCATAACAACGTAAGCCGCTTCGAATATTATGAACATGAAAAACGCGAAGATGGCGGCGGCTCCGATGATTCCTATCAATTGTGATCTCTTTGAGTTCTTTACTTCGCCTGCGATGAAAGTACTAAAGTTGAAACCGTAGTAATTCAAGAAACTAAACACCGAACCGAGTAACGTCCCGGTTAGAGTAATTCCTGTGTTGTATCCCGCTCCTTGGGCTGTAGAAATGACACTGTTGTAATTCAAGCCCGACTTTAGATTGAAATTCGAAATGAATTGCGAGTTGCTCGTGGTCGCCATGACTACGAGGAAGGTAAACACACCCACAAAAAGCAGTCCGAACATTGCCCACTGGAACCTGAAGTTCCATTTCAAACCAGCTACCGATGCTACGGTGATTACAGTTAGGACGATCAAGCCAGCGGCAAAGGTCGGTACCTGTCCGCTCAGCTGATTCGCAAGATTTGCGTAAGAAGCATTTCCCGTGTCTGCGGATAAATTAATGAGGATGGTGCCGATTCCGTACTGGAACAGCCAGCCGGAAACTGGACCCATGAAGGAAATGAAAAATACGGCGAGCGCGAAATTATTCATGAATCCGATCGAGGGATGGATGATTCTGCCGACCCAGACGAAATCCCCTCCCGTCCTTGGCATGATCGAGGTGAGAAGATAGTAAGTAATGGCGGTGGCTACAACCAGTGGAAACCCCAACAAAAC
>JAPCJU010000197.1 GCA_027886795.1 Nitrososphaerota archaeon
CGCGGCGATCGCTTCCTTCAAGGTAACGACGCCCTTATCGAAAGACTCTTTCTCCTTTCCTGAAAGCTCGAGTTCTACTATTTTCTCAACACCATTTGCGCCGATTATCGCAGGTACTCCGATGCATATGCCGGAAGCACCATATTCGCCTTCGACGTAAGCCGAGACCGGCAGCAGAGCTTTTTTGTCGTATCGGACTGCCTCGACCATCCTTGCGACCCCGTTTGCGGGCGCGTAGAAAGTAGCTCCCTTCTTCGCGATTACCTCGGCGGCAATCTTTCTCGTCCGGTCTATCGCGCTGTCTAGAAGGTCCTCTCCGAGGAAATTCCTTAACGGAATTCCGTTTACGGAGGAGAAGCTCGGCACGGGTGTCATCGACTCGCCATGTTCTCCCAGAACCAGCGCGTTTATCGAAGATCGAGAAACGTGCAACTCTTCAGAAAGGAGCTGCTTGAACCTCGAAAGATCAAGCATACCGCCCATTCCGAATACGCGGTTTTTTTCAAAGCCCGTGGTTTTTAGGGCGACGTATGTCATCGCATCTAAGGGATTTGTGACCATTATCAGAATTGAATTCGGAGCATATTTCGCAACTTCAGAAGTCACTGACTTAATAATTCCCGCATTCTTGGTAAGAAGATCCATTCTTGTCATCCCCGGTTTGCGTGCCAGACCGGCTGTGACTATGACGATGTTCGAATCACGAAGGGCAGAATAATCGTTGGATCCATTAATCTTGACATCTACACCGAGCTCGGCTGCCATGTGACTCAAATCTAGAGCTTCTCCCTCTGGCAGCCCAGGTATAATGTCAACCAGAGTAATGTCGTCAATGTTTCTCTGAACAAGAATCATCGCAACCGTACTGCCAACTCGACCAGAACCAACAATTGAAATCATTTTAATGACGCCAGGATGAAATTTTTCCAAAAATTACTTAAAAGCGTTTTACGCAATAATGGAATCAAGAAGATCCAAAGCTAAGAAACTCTTGGCGGAACCAATATCATACTTCCCTCAGTTCG
Organism: Nitrososphaerota archaeon; assembly: GCA_027886795.1. Taxonomy (GTDB): domain Archaea; phylum Thermoproteota; class Nitrososphaeria; order Nitrososphaerales; family CADDZS01; genus DATLTL01. The sequence continues at coordinate 1,026 of JAPCJU010000197.1, forward strand.
TTATGCCATAATTCTTAAACGTGAATTGACAAAATATCCAATTTTAGAGTCAAGTGCCTCAACCGTGCCGCAAGAACTCCAATTCGAATAGGAATTCTAGAGTGCGGAACGAGATAAAGTTCGAAAGCGACACTGTTTCGATTGTAGAAACCAACGTTGATGACGTAACAGGAGAGGTTTTGGCTCAAACAATTGAAATTCTGATTTCGGCGGGAGCATACGATGCCACCGTTAGCTCCTTTATTGGCAAGAAGGGGAGGATGGGCCAGACCGTCAGAGCCGTTTGCTCAAGGGAGAATGTGCAGAAACTGGCTGAGATCATGGTCGAAGAAACGGGCACCCTCGGAGTGAAAATTGTCGAATACAAGAGGCTGATTGTTCCAAGGAAAGAAGTTGTGGTTCCGATAAAACTGCGAAAGTTTTCTGGGGTCGTTAAAGTTAAGGTTGCTGTTCTGGGGAGCGGTTACAGGATCAAACCAGAGCTCGCGGAGGCGAAAAAGATCTCGGATCAAGAAGGAATCCCATTACGAAAAGTCTTGGAAGAGATCACTAAAGCGACCGAGTCGCTCCTCGAGTCAAGGTCTTAGTTATTGCAGAAGTGGACTCCTCAATGAACGATCGCGATAACCTATTGGTTCAAAAAAGAGACTCTCAAGAAGATCTGGAGAGCTTGGTGAGTTGGTTTCGCAGATTTCGCTCGTGCATAGTCGCTTTTTCTGGTGGTGTCGATTCATCCCTCCTGGGGTACGCTGCAAAACAAGCTCTGAAAAACAATGCGTTCCTAGTAATTTCCAAATCGCCAGCGTTTGCTGATTCAGAGGGAGATTTCGCAAGAAAAATTGCAACTGAAATCGGGATCAAATTAATAGAGGTAGTTCAAGACGACCTCGCAGATCAGAATTATGTTAAGAATGAAGTTATGCGATGTTACTTTTGCAGATCAAACCTCGCTAACGTAATTCGTCCAATCGCCGAAGAGCTTTTGATAGACGTGCGCGTTGAAGGTACTCATGTTGATGATATTCAAACTCCTCGACCGGGGATTAAAGCTCTAAGAGAAGCAGGATTTAGGGCGCCATTGCTTGAACTTCATATTGGAAAGGAGCGGATTAGAGAAGCTGCGAAGTCGGCTGGATTGTCGAACTGGGATCGCCCAAGTGAAGCGTGCCTGTCGAGCAGGATCGCTTTTGGACAGAAAATCGATAAACGGATTTTGAGTAGGATTGAAGCAGCGGAAAATATTGTTAAACTCGCAACTTCTGCAAGAATAGTGAGAGTCAGAACGATTGGAAATCACGCAATAGTTGAGGTTGAAAATGATTCAGTCCGGACAGCTTTAGCCAAATCTCAGTCAATTTGCGAGGGATTGAACGCGCTTGGTTATGAATCGGTAGAAATAAGCAAGGAAGGATACAAGTCAGGCAAGATGCTGGAGTTGTTTGTGAAAAACGAAAGTGAGAGATAATTGACGGAAATGATTGGATCCGAGGACTCTGTAATTGATTACGTTGGCCGGCTGAGAAATATCGTTAGTAACCACGAAAAATGGCGGACAAAAACTACTCTGAATCTGCTTGCCGCCGAAAATTTCGCGAGTAATGAATCCAGGTCGTTCCTCTCCGGCGATCTGTCAAATCGCTATACTGCTAGAGACAAGTTCTA
>JAPCJU010000198.1 GCA_027886795.1 Nitrososphaerota archaeon
ATTTTGAGAACATCAAAGATCTTATTGGGAACTTTACTCAAATGACCATAAAGTATTCCTTCGGTAACGCATCTCAAGTTAGTAACGAGACCCTGTCTTTCGGTGTTGTGGGTACGCCAACCATTAATGGTACACAAACGACCGAAGTCAACTTTACCTTTACGGGAACTAGCAGTGAGGCAAGTCAAGGAGGAAACATTTCCGTCCTTGTGTTTTTCAATTCGGCTGGCAACATAACACTACTCCAGGAGAACGGACAAAATCTGACTGGGTTCCAAGCTCAGCTCGGCTCCCTCGTGGTTCTTCCATTCAATCTTTTCATAAATTATCAGCAAGGCTTACTCAAGAATTTCACTCAATATGCCAATTTCCAAAACCAAGGCACTTCCCAAGAAACTTATGGCCAGCTTAGCCTTCCGGTCACCACATACCAAGCGAACAGCTTTACTTATCAGAATTTCACCGCTCAGAGCGCGACAATAAAAATTGGGCACATACCTAATTCCAATTTAGACATTACAACCTTGATATCAATTCAGGGTGCCACAGTAGCGGGAAAGTCAGGGCTGGAGAACTTCGAATACCAGCTGGTCTCCGCGACCCAGGCCTAGTTCCAAGGTACTGGATTTCATCCAAACTCTACCATTGGACCACGTATAGTCCAATGACATAGCTTCTGTCCCTCAGCTTTTTGGGGCGGAACTCCATTTCTTAATTTCCTAAAAATCGTTCCGTCTGAATATCGAAATTATTCCGACAAATGAGAGAATTATTCCGGTCCCAAAAAAATATTGCCCCGGAAAAAGTAATTCCGATTGTGAGATTGAAGCGAGGGACATGTAACTACCAATAACGAAGAAGAGCAACCCTCCGCCGGTGAGAAACAAGTTTAGCTTGCCAATCGAAGTTTGTGCTGTTCGACTTTCTTCCAAGCGGATCTGGCACGATAAAGCGAGTGATGCTGTGCTATATACTTGCTCGCAAAATAGACTCTAACAAGATATTTTCGACTATGTATTTCTCAGGCAAATTTGAGGCGCCTGCAAGGCGATCAGCGATCGATCATAAAATCAAGAATTTGATTATAATCGGGAGTCAAATTCCTTGATTTTTTCTATTCTTTTCTCGATGCCTTGTTGAGTGTATAACACAGCGCACCCTATCGAGAGGGCAACAGAGACTAGGAGCATGGGAGAGGTCGCAATCGACAGCCCGAATGACGTCCATGTGGAGACCGAAAGCTGAGCAAAATTTGTGTTCAAAACAGCCTCCAGAACTGCGTAGTAAAGAAACGCAAGCGAAGGAATTCCAAGAAAAACTAGAGGGTGCTTATTGGCAACGAATGTCATGAATCTCGATTCAAAGTGGGGACGAATCTCTATTGATTGGACTGTTTCAGCGACAGTGTCAGCACCACTTGTATAGTATTCTCTGACTTTGAGACCCTGCTGATCTGCGAACTCGAGAACTTCCTTTTCCACCACCACACTTCCCGTTCCCGGCGGAGAAATCATAGTAAGAGTCTTCTTTCCATAAGCTCGAACGAGGGAGTCTCGATCCATTAACCTTCCTTCATGGTGGGCAATCTCAAGCTCTTCTTCAGGATGAATTGAGCCAATGGCGATGTCAACATCTCCTCTTTGCACGAGATCAATAAGCTGGGAAAGATCTGTCAAACTAACTTTCGTACTAGCTCCAACGGTCAGCAAGACCTCCACCTTTAGTTTCTTCGCGGCGAGAAAAAGTGAAGTTACAGAGTCCGATCTTCCGAGCTCTCTAGGATGCTTGATTACTCGGCATCCCATCTTTTTCGCAATGTCTTCTGTCGCGTCAGTTGAACCGTCGTCGCAAACAACAATTTCAGCTCCAAGACCGGAAAGATGAACGATCGTCCGGGCGATGGTGCTCTCCGAGTTGTGACAAGGTACACCGATCAGGATATTTGACTTTAGTTCCGTTGTCTTGACTTCAGCCACTTTTTCGACGGGAGTTGGCTCTTTTGACTTTTGCGCCGTATTTTCTTGCGGTTCCTCTTCAGTAGGATCCTTTCGCCAGAAAAATTTCTCTGTTCGAGTCTGCGACATACGTTGACGAAAGTAAGAGATCGACCAAAGCCAATATCGAGATTGTGTTACTTGACTCAAGCTCTCGTAGTTACATTCGAACGATTGAGAATGAAACCATCTGTCTATATCGGCAATTGATATCCGACTTGTCCGATTCTTTCAAACCCCGATATTCGCTTTACAAGGACTCTAGCTCCTTTGCGATTTCGTCAACAAAATAGTTCTTCTCATTTTGAGAAACCTTCTAAGGATCACAAAACAGATAGCTGCCTCAAGTACTATGAATACACCCCAGGCTAGTAACGCGTCGTATGGCAGGAGAAACACGAGCACGAATCCTGAAAGCATAGCAAAGACTGTAAACGTCGCCGCAAATGGAAGTTCGTTTTGATTTCGGCCCATTCTACCAATCATCCTAACTTATTTTCTCAATCGAAATGTCATGGAAGATCAGAATGCTTAATTTACTCCTAGCTGGCCCCGGCAGGAATTTACTGGGATAAGAGGTTGAATTGTGACGAGTAAGTATGTAGCCCTCCCTTCGAATGACAAATTCGCACGGTCATTCGATATGTTATTATTTAAGGCAAAAGTCCGGTTGC
>JAPCJU010000199.1 GCA_027886795.1 Nitrososphaerota archaeon
CGCAATTTATCCTTAGTCCCGTTTTAGCCCAGTTTTTCGACATCGCCTTAGTTAGGGCGATAATCGCTCCCTTTGACGCAGAATAGACATCAACGGCGGGAATCGGCTGAATGCCCAAGTCCGAGCTCAGGTTGATTATCGATCCGCGGTCTGAGGTGTTTTGCAGCAGGGGGATGCCAAACTTGCACATTAGAAAAATGGATTTCAGATTAGAGTCCATTACCCGATCAAAACTTTCCTCGGAAACCTCCAGCACAGATCCCTTCATTTCAACACCCGCAGAGTTCACGATAACATGCAGGCCCTGAAACGATCTTTCACACTCGCTTAGAACTTCTTGAACTTGAGTAGAATCTCTGAGATCGGCTCCGAACTTTATGAAACCATCCTCTTCAGATCTACCTTTTGGATAATTAAGATCAACTTTGAAAACCCTCGAACTCATTGACGCAAATAATTCCGCTGTCGCTAAACCAATGCCCGACGCAGCGCCTGTGACCAGTACGATCTTCCCGCTTAGATTAGATGCCGTGTTTGTCAACAGCTTCCAGTGCCTTGGGCAAGAATTAATTATTTAGCGGCTCCCTTTGCTCCAAGTAGCCATGCACTCTAGGCAAAGATACCCTTGGTTTCCTGACTCGTCGACAATTATGTCGACTTCATCAGATCCGCATTTCGGACAAATATCTTGCAAAGACTAATCTCCCTAAATCAAATTCGAAAAATCATTCTCTGCCAAAGTAATGAAACTACTCGGCGCTAGATTTACCAACCAATCTAAGATCAACGTCGCACGATTTCGCAAGCCTTTCGTGTTCATCCCTTGAAATCCAAGGAACTTCAAGATAATCGAAAATTTCCTGGTCATTCATACCAATTCTTCTGGCTTCCAGCGCCGCAACTTGATAAGCTTCTATCTCAGTAGGTCTATCGACGTAAGCGTAATTCGGGTCAAAAAGATTCTTGCCCTGTTTGAATTGTTTGACATGTACGAGTTCGTGGATGATATCGAGGTACACGGATGACTCTTCTCCATTGTTAAGATAATACTGACTCGCAAACACATGCCCGTCCTCATCAGAGACTCCCATGAATCCTTCCTTCGGAAAGACCTCGATTTTCAAATTATCAAGCTCGGTCATGGTATTTTTTCCAAAAGTTTTTTTCACGGATTCAAGACCATCAAAGCCTTGGAAAATCTCTCGAAAACCGAACGAGCCGCTTCCAATGTTCCGAACTATCTTGATTTCGTGAGCGATCTTGTATGATCTTTTTTTGACGGAAGAATTCAACAGGCTTGCTATTAGCATCTGGGACAAAATGACTAAAAAGTAATCTGGTTGCTTTTTTGCGAATTCTGGGCAATCGTTATAACTATTCTATGAGACGCAATGCCAAGGCTTCTATTGAATTCTGGCGATCATTTGATTGAAGGACCAGTCGCCAAGAGATTTCTGAGAAAAGATCCCCTTGTAGTATTGGGACTGATTGTTTTGGTCGGTGGAATTGCTCTCACGATCTACGGTTTGATTCCGACTAGCGAAGCAAATTATGTGCAGGTCGCTAGCGGGCCGGTACCGTTAACAGACGCAACAGGGACTTTCATTTATTCGCCGGACATTTATTTTCGGGCTCACCACAACGGAACCGCTCCCATAGACAATGTTCAATGCTCACCCAGCATTAACGGGTACATCTGCTACGGATTCCAGTTCATCGGGACAAAAATTGTTTACAGCATATCTTCACGCGATTACGGTTTCGGTTTGATGGTATTGGGAGTAATTGGGATATACGGGGGTAACAGACTAGCTCCACTAAAACCTAAACTGCCGCATTTGAGACCGATCACGATAAGGATTGACGAGGACGTCTGCGTAGCTAATGGAGTGTGCATCGGCCTTGCGCCAAACGTATTTCAACTCAAGAAGCAGGAAACGCCGACCATTTTCGCTCCTATGGTTTACATTGTCGATCCAACCGGAGCTGACAACGACACAATAATTGAAGCGGCAGTGATGTGCCCGACCGCTGCGATCATAATTGAAGATGCAGAAACGGGAGAAAGAATTCATCCGCCGTATCCTGAGAATTAGCTGATGTAATCGAGTCTCTTTCTTTCAGCGCGATCGGAACCACTTTCCGGAGCACCCCTGCTCCGCAATTCCTCGATGGCGCTCATGACTTCCTGAGCTTCTCGGGCCCTCTGCTCTAATTTTTTCATGTCCAGTGGGATTCCCAGAAGTTTGGAGAGAGATAGGAGTATGACCCCCGATGCTTTTGGATCAAATACGAGTCCTGAAGTCTCTCCCAGCAAAGTGAATCCAGGTATCCCCTTCAATTTCGCCATTCCCAAAAGTATTCCGTTCATTCCCGTAATTCCGCCGTCGTTCATCATCGTACATCCGGCGTCCTTCAATCGGGTCGTAATCGGAATGTCCGTTCCAACGGCGAATACCTTGGGTGTTTCCACGAAAGTCCCGGTCACGTAAGCTCCGAGTGTAACCAGCAGTTTCGCGTTATAGTCAACGGCCCTCTCAACCACATATTCCGAGAGAGTATAATTTGATTCGGAAGTAGAGGGCTGCGAGTCTCCTGTAAAAAGAATCACGTCCGAAGATCCTCTGTCACTCTTCCAGTAATGCA
>JAPCJU010000002.1 GCA_027886795.1 Nitrososphaerota archaeon
ACTAGGATGGAAGAAAACACTCGACGAATTGATCAAACGTAAACAGCCCAAATACAAGAATCTGCGTCGGGGTGAGTTTGGTGAAAGTTTGTCCGCGGCAATATTGGACGAGTTGTATGCGTATGAGATACCAGTGTATAAGCTCCGGTACACGCTTGAAGGAGATACAAGTCTAACAGGAACAGACCTTATTGCGCTCAAATTAAAGGATAATGAAATTATGGAAATCTGTTTTGTTGAAAGCAAACTCCGCACAACGATCAGGACTGGAATTGCCGTCGAAGCGTACGACCAGCTCATGAACGATGCAACGCAAGAGATGCCGCCGATGATTGCTTTCATGTCGGACAGACTCAGAGAGATGAACCATTCCGCCTCGGATAGCTTCGACAATTACATGTTTGATCGAAGTGATATGAGAAACGCGGAAAAATATTGTATTGTTCTTGTTTGCGACAAGGATAATTGGTCAGATACAACATTGAAAAACTTAGAGCAACACATTCAAACCACGACTCGGAGAATCCACGTGGAATGCTTGAAAATCCAGAATCTTAAGAGTCTCAGTGATCGGGTATTCTCTTCAATTGGGGTTGAGAAGGCATTAGACGATGAGTGACGTCGATAAATGGGTTGACCGGTTTCAGAAGCTGGTAAATGATGAATCATTTCAAAGTGATATTGCACAGATCGACGCGAAGGCGTTGCTTCAGGAAATTGTGATCGAGTCCCCTGTTAAATGGACGTATCTCCCTCAAACCGTTGTGCGGAATCTCACTGCAGCTAGCGTGGCATTGGAGATAATTTCAAACAAGGCTCCTGAAAAAATATCGGAGCTATCAAAATATATCCGAAGAATCGCAAGAACTTGGGAGAGTCTCGCTAAGCTCGGCGAACAGCCTTCTCAAAAGATCGCTTATGTGAACGCCGCGATTGCGTATGAGTTAGCAGGATACCAAGCGAATGCTGTATGCATTTCCAAACTAGTTCACAATAGTTATTCGACGAAAGATATTCCAACGATAGAGACTCTAACCAGCGATTTTCTTCAAAGGCTCTTCGTTTTCACACGTTATTCGACAAGTAAGCTTGTTGATGAACCAGAGTCCTCCAAGATGTCTCCGGAACAAATTGGGAGAGCCGCTGCTCTCGGAATGGCAGCGAGAGGATATCGGTACGCATCTGAGTTCTTTCTTTCGGGCAAAGAAGAAGCGATGGAAGATGCTGCCACCAGTTTCGATGAAGCTAAGAGAATATTTTCTGCGCTCAGCATGGCATACGAGTACAGTCTTGTCAAGAACATCAGATCTCTTCTGCCGGTCATGCAAGAAAGATCTACATGGACTTGTCTCAAAGACTCATTGAAGGGAAACTGGGCTTGGGAAAGATATCTTAGGTTGCTTGCTCGGGGGGTTGGAGCAAATGTTCTTTCCAGTCGTTCTGTTTCAGAGCTTTGGCCGTCGCAAACTCTTGCGTTAAAGGGAGGTTTGCTAAGCACGTCAAGCAAAATTGTGAAAATGCCAACGAGCGCTGGGAAGACCAGAATTGCAGAATTGGCAATGGTGCATATGTTGTTATCAGATCCCGGATCAAAATGCGTCTATATCGCTCCATACAGAGCATTGGTTTGGGAACTTGAACAGTCTTTCTTGAATCTATTTGGCGATCTTGGTTTTCGTGTGTCAACATTTCTCGGAAACTTCGAGTCGGATGAATTCGAGGAATTACTTGCAGAGGATGCTGACATCTTGGTGTTGACCCCCGAAAAGTTGGATCTCCTGCAGAGAGTTTCTCCCCAATTTCTTCAGAAAGTGAAATTATTCATCCTAGATGAAGGCCAAATTATGAATGAACTTTCGCGGGGTGTGAAGTTTGAGCTTCTTCTGACTAGGCTAAAAATGCAACTGCAAGGAGCTCGATTCCTCTTTCTCTCTGCTGTCGTTCCTCAACAAACGTTGGAGGAATTTGCAACATGGCTTAATGGGGACAAGAACAGAGATGTCACCGTTAGTGATTGGCGACCTTCTCAACAAAGACTAGCCATGTTTCGCTGGCAAGGGGACAAGGGAATTCTTGTTTATTCAAAAGACCCAGATCTGCAGATACCCAAAGAATTCGTTCCCGGAGTGATTGTTTCAAAAACATATGAATTCGTGAATCCTGAGACGAAGCGCCTCAACCATGATGAGTTCCCCGATAAGTTAAACAGACCACAGACTTCTGCGGAGTTGGCTTATGTCTTTTCTGATCTTGGACCAGTCTTAGTTTTTTGTCCAGAAATTAAGAGCATCGATGCAATTGGGAATGCAATCCTCCATCGTTTGGACCTGGCTGTCCTGAAAGAAGAGAAGATACCAATGCATTTTGCTCCTGGCAAACCTCTTCGTTCAAGACTGATCGCAGAGGAGTGGTTAGGCGGAGATCATTTGGTCACAAAATTGCTATCGAAAGGGATTGCAGTACACTATCGAGATCTACCGGAAAACGTGAAAAAAGCTATTGAAAATGACTTTCGTAACAGACAATGCCGAGTAATAATCGCGACCAGTACTCTTGCACAAGGAGTAAACCTGCCGATAAAGACCGTCATAATTCATAGTTCTAGGCGTTGGAACACAACGACAGAGCGAATGGAGCGAATTGAAGCAAGAGAGTATTGGAATATAGCAGGGAGAGCCGGTCGAGCAGGTGAAGAGACTGAAGGTACAGTAATTCATGTTGTGGGTAAGCCACTAGACACTCTTGACTATCTTTTCTTCAGTCGCAGAAAATCCAACACAGAACCAGTGAAAAGCGCCCTTTTTCAAATTCTCGACAGTATTTTGCACGAACGATTGACTTTAGATGAGGTCAAACATATTATCGATCCTGAAATCTTGGCGCTACTGGTTGAAGAATCTTCGGGTCAAACAATTCAAGAAACGATGACGGGCGTTCTTAATCAGACGCTCTTACAGGTCCAGGCAACTATTGAGAACGTGAAAATTGACCCGCTTCACGCCGCGTTTCTAATTACGGGCGAAGAGATCGAAAAAAGAGTTCCAGATAAAGAACTCTTAAGGACCTATAGTACGACTGGTTTGAGCACTTCTAGTTGCGAGATCCTAAGAAAGTGTATTAGCAAAAATCAAGATGCTGTCAGGAAACTTTTGACTAGCTCGTCAGATGCAGACATAAGGCCACTATTAGATTTTGTTTTGGAGGCTTGCCTCCAATTGCAAGAGATGCAGCCTGGCGAATCTTTTGGCGGGAATCTGAATGAGCTATTGATGGAATGGATTAGAGGAAAAAGTGTTCCTCATTTGTTTCAGCAGTTTCAGACCGAGTCTGGATCTTTGGAAGATCTTGCGAGATTTATCGGTGACAAATTCGCGTATAAATTCCCTTGGGGTATTTCCGCATATGTTAGATTGGCAAAGCATTTGCTAGGATTAAAGGACGATGAGATAGCTGCCTTCGCAAAATTCTTGCCAACCATGGCGAAATATGGTGTGCCTTCTCCGATTGCAAGTTGGGCTCTCGCAATAGGAGTACCGTTTAGAGACACGGCAATTAGACTCGCGCAGAAGTACTTGATGCAGAACGGAAAAGTGGATACGAGAGATTTCCTTGAATGGTTTGGCAATGTGGACCCGGAAGAGCTTATCAGAGAATACGATCTGAAAGGAGTGGCACTTGAAGAAGTGAGCAAAGCTATAATGCGATCCGCCAGTAATCCGCTGTTAGCTTCCTATAGAGGTCCCGCTAAATTCTTTCCTCATGAAACGTGGATAAAAGGGATAAAGTATGATAATCGCTCACTAACAGCGATGAAAGCGAAAAAGGGCCAAAAATTGGAATTAGTGCGTGACTACGGTAATTGGGTTGATAGGAATGCAATCGAAGTCAGACTTGATAGAGAGCCAGTTGGCTATCTATCAAGAAGTCTGGCGCAGGTTGTTGCCCCCGACATTGATTCAGGTGCCGACATTGAAGCTGAAATAATCGAAATTGAGAAACATGATTTTCCTGAGATCAAGATACGCCTCTCATTCGAATAAATCAATGGCACCATGCGTCATGCTGAAAAAGAAGCCATGAGCGTTCATCTTTTTTCACTCTTCCGGTAGCGGAACCTTTGAGATCTCTTCGGGCGTGATCGTCGGTAGCTTGTCAATCATCTCCGCTGGAAGGATTCTCAACAGCTCGTAGGCCGACTTGTAGATTCTCCGATAGTCGTACTGCTGCCTCGGGATTAGGTAGTGCCTGGTAACTCGATGCGGGATCGAATGACCCATCATCGTACTGATAACGTTCTCGTTCAACCCCGCGTTCGTAAGCTGCGACTCGAAAAACCGCCTGAAAGCATGGGGCGAGAGATCAGGGATTCCCACTTTCTCGGCAAGCTTGTGAATGTCGTCTCGTACTCGGCGCGTCGCGTGTTTGCCACCGTAGGTGAAGAGCTTCCCTTCATCCAGGCTGAAATCAGTCATCCTCACGCACTCAGGCCCTAGGTAAGTCAATGCCCTAACCTTCGTTTTCTGTCTCGGAATCACTATCGCGATGTGAGGTTCCTTTCTGGCGCATTGCTCTGCAATCGAGTCAAAGAGCATCGGGCCGCTATTCTCCCTGTGATTGAATCGGTGAGCGTCCAGGTTCAGAATGTCCGTCTCGGAGAGCCCAGTCTGGCTTGCGAATAAAATGAAGCGTCTCACTTGCAGATCATCAGCCGAAGCGAAGATGTATCGCAATTCCTTTAGTGTCGGCCTGTATCCGATGTCCTCGTCGCCAACGGTCAGCTTGGGAAGCTCATAGTTGAATTCTAACCCGTATTGTCTCAGATTCTTTTTGATGAAAGCTGAAATGGTCGAGCATTTGTTCCTGACCGTTCCGACTTTCTGATCCTTGTCCCTCAGCACCTGGTAATATTCTTCCAAAATTTCTTCGTATTTCATCGGTCGGTTGGATTTTTTCTTGGCAGCCACGACAGCCTCGATCAGCTCGTCCGGCGACCTGTCCTGGCTCTGGCAGAATTCGTAAATCCTAACGATGTTCTGGCGCATAGTATCGATGGTAACACTCTGCCTGTCCGCGCTGTCGGAGATTCCCAAAACCTTCCTGATGTAGAGTCGGACCGCTTTGCTTGAGAGCATGACGTGGTACTTCTCATTCAGCTCTTCCCGGAGCTGAGCAATGAACAGGTCGGTGTTTGAAATCTCCTCAGTCACTAGCTTAATTGTATCCAAGCCCTGGCTACTCCCGAAAAGTTTCAATCATAAGAGAAAACGCAGGTGAACCTACTCCTCTATCTCATCTTCCAAAAAATGAGAATCCCTCCAGCTCTCAGACCGCCGCACAGTGTGTACAAAGCTCGGGCGGCATCCAGCATCCCGAGCAAACTGACCCGTCTAACCTTTCGTCGGTCAATAGATCAAGACCGCACACGGCGCAAGTTTTCTCCTGCGATTCTTCTACTTTCTCTGCCATAGTGTCCATCCCCGAACTTGAGTGTTAGTGCCGATTCTGACCTCGATTGTGCCGATGATTTTCCACTGGTCTTTGCGGAACATCGGGTACAACGTGTCGAGCCAGCAGAGGAACGACCCCTTTGGCATTAAAACGCCTAAATCTCTCAGGACTTGCTGCTGTCTGAACGGGAGCACGTTGAACTTGTGGAAGTTGCCAGGGTAAGGCGGATCAGCGTAGACGACGTCGACGATCGAGAATATTTTTCGGTAAGCTCGGCTATACTTGCGAATTATCCACCAATACTTGTATCGAGTTCGGCCCATCACTTTGACCTTGATACTGCCTTTCCGGAGAATGTACGAGTCGTGGTCCCCGATCTTCGGAGGATTGTTTTGGTTCCTGGTAATCTTCACATTGTAGCCCAGGTTTCGCACGTCGTCAACGATTGTCGGCTTGATGATCTCGGGTCGCTTGCGAACGACAGTCTTGCCTTTGACTTTTTGCCTAACTGTTCTCGAGATTTTGATCTCGGGATTAATGTCGAAGGTGATTACGTTCGGCGGCTGCGGTCTCATCGTTCCCGCGAATAGATGAAGGAAAACGTCGGAATCCTGCTTGAAGAGTTCGTGGATCCGCGTGAAACAGGATGCTGGATAAGCCCCGAAGAAATCAGAATCTCGGCCGTACCAATTACCCAGGAGCCAATTTCCTTTGATGAATCCCTTATCCCAATCCATTCGAGGATAGTTGCGAAATTTTTGGTTGTAGAGACTGACCCGTTCCCAGAGATTCAAGTACCGAGTGTGCTTCCTCTTCTGAACGCTGCCGATTATTTCATTTGCCAGCTGATCGAGATTTTGCCTGGGAGTCTCTACTCTCTTTTCGGGCGTTTTGCTTATTGTCTTGAGCTGGTGTCGCTCCGTCGCTCTCCCTGGTGGTGCTGCCATCAAACCTGCGCGGCGAAGAACGAATTTGCTTATAACGCTAAGTATGGCTCGTGGTCGAGCTTCTACAACATTCTTTGTAGAAGTTCGAGCTTCACAGCCCGCCTGCTTAGCATTATATAGCGATCGGGATTTCACCGGGCAGCTTTGAACCGCGTAATTCTTACCATGATAACTGGTAGCTTGATAGTTGCGATAATAGTTGGCACGCTTTTCTTTCTCTCTAATGCAAATGTCGGACAATCAACAATCTCGCAGCTGCAGACTTTTGCAACTGAACCTCAGACAATGCAGACCAATTTCACAACTGAAACGCTCAATCAAACCGTTCTAGTTACAAGAACAATCTCGGGGCTGCCGCCGATCCAGACTACGACAACGAAAACTGTCACGGAGTACACAACCAGTACTCGAGACGCCAGGGTCGAGAATACGACGACTGTTACCGTCAGCAGATGTACGTCAGGGTCGATCGCAGCAAATTGTCTTGGACAGGCAACTACCACGACGACGCTGATCCAACCCACGACTACAACCACAACGTTATCGTCGACGAGTCAGGTTCCGACGACCACCACTCAAACGATTGCCCTAACTACTACAATAACATCGGACGGAACGACGACTCTCACAACAACGTCGATCAGTCCGACGACTCTTACTCAAACTCAAACAAGCACGAGTACGACGACTGTTTCTGGGCCAACGGTAACTCAGACGACGACATTGGCGCCGGGTACTACCACAGAAACGCAAACTGTGACAAGCACCCTTCCGGCGTCGACGACTACAGTAACGCAAACCTCTGTAACAACGACGACCAGCGTAGAAACGTCAACTGGAACCATCACGACCCAGGTAACCACCACTGCAGTATCTACCTCGTTCAGCACAACGACCCTAGTTAGCACAAGTACCGTAACGCTGCCACCTACTACCACGACCATAACTCAGACCAGTAACGAAACCACGACTGAGACAACGACGACCACTGCCCCGCCATCGAATACCACCGTTACTACAACTTTCACATGTACGTCCGGCGTGAACTGCTAAGGTCTAGGCGTTTTTCGTCTTGAGCAAATCTGAGAGTCTCGTCTTGGCTTCTGACGATCTGGCTGGAGCAATGTCGACGCGGCCCTGGCAGATCAAAGTCGCCGACCGAGCAATCAAAGCTCTCGACCAGGACAAAGTCGTGATTTTGGACGCGCCGACCGGAAGCGGAAAGACACTCATCGCCCTTCTAGTCGCAAGGCATAGGATCAACAATTACGAGCAGAAAGGGTTCGTTGCAGTTAGGACGGTCAACGAAATTTTTCCGTACGACAGAGACATTGCTAGATTCTTCCGCGGGAAGATTTCTTACTCTTACCTCCTGGGAAAGAGCCGCACCTGCCCTTACTATCAGAGCTCCGACGACGGCCACGACGCACTCTGCCGAGCCTGCCTCGGTGATGATGAAGTACAGCAGACACTCACACCGCCGCGAAGGAAAGTCGACGCGTGGCTGATCAAGAACCTCATCGACTCGGGACTCACATTCTCAGATTTGCAAAAGAAATACGTGGTACAAGACCTAGAACCGCCGGATAATCCATGCCTGTATTTCTCTCTCAAAGAACAGCACACTGCCGACCTGACCCTTCTGACCTATCCCTACATTCTCTCGCTGCCTGTCCGAAAGTCGGTCGGGATCGACGAGGAACGTCTGGCTTCCTCATTTGTTTTCGTGGACGAGGCTCACAGCTTGGAAAACGCCTCGTCGATGTTCGAGGAAGAATTGCAGCTTGAGGACATTTACAAAGTAAAGTCCTCTCTGATCAGGATGATCGAGGAAGGATTCGTACCGCCCCATTGCACACCTCAGATGGCGAAGGCGATCCCTAACACTGTCGATGCCCTCGCTGAATTGGTTTCTCGATATCTAAATCCAAGCGGCAAGACCGCGCATAGGGAGAAAGGCCGTTTTCGCGCCGAGCTGACTGAGCTCGATGTTACACTTCTAAAACAAGACCTGAACGCGGGTTTTGGAAATCTCCGCAGATACTCTGAGGAAATGGGAAGTCTCCGGGCTTACATGATGAAGCTGAAATCAAAGGCGAGTGTGTCCGACCCGCTTTTCAACATCGTGAAGTTTCTCGACGCTGTGGGAGACGAAAAGCTAGAGTTGTTCTCCCAGGGAAGGGGACTCGCCCTAAAACTCGTCGATCCCTCGAAGATCCTGTGGGTGCTTCGAAGGGCAGGGAACCTGATGCTCATGTCTGGCACTATGCAGGATTCGGAGTACATCAAAAAGGTTTGGGGCCTCAGCGGATCAGATATCGAGGTCATTCGCCTCGACCTGGATTACCGCGACGATTACGAGAAGGTCTTTCCCCGAGGCAACAAGCACTTCGTCCTGGACTCAAACTCGACCAGCAGATACGCAGAGCGCAGCTCGTCGACGTGGATTCAATACGCGGAGATGATCGACCGTTATTTCTCAGAGATGAAAAAGAGTGCCCTTGTCTGTGGCCCTAGTTACAAGATCGCGAAGGAAATCTCTGAGCATCTGAAAGCCCCTTACATCCTTGAGGATCGCACAACGTCTCATGCAGACGTCCTAGCCAAAATGGGCGTTGGTACCAGGATGGTGATCCTATCCGTTGCAAACGGGAAGCTGATGGAGGGTGTCGAGTTCGTGGATTACAGAGACGGCAGCTCGATGATAGACATGGTGATGATTGCCGGAATCCCCTACGGCGTTCCGGACGAGTACTACGAGTATAGGGCCGAGACGATAATGGGGCGCATGAAATTCAGATTCCCGCAGCAGATCGACCTGGATCAAAAACTGTCGCCTGAGCAAAAGACGAGTTTGAAGCAGTTTTACAATTTCAAGAAATTTTCCTACTTTTTGAAGGGGCCTGCGATCGTGACCGTTCGCCAGGCTATCGGAAGAGCTATCAGGAATCCAGGAGACAGGGCGACGATAATCCTCGCGGATTCGCGTTTCAACGAAGCAGGCTGGAAAAATGAATTGGGATTGATCAGAAAAAGTAGCTCTTCGAGCTAGTCCGCTTGAAAACTTGAGTGTTTTTTGTTTCTGATGCTGTTGTTAGAGCTCGAATATTCTGCCGCAACATCCAAAGTCGATTCTTGCAACCACGAACCCAAGTTTCGAATTTTCGATTACGCCTCAGACGAGGAAGTTACCCAATTCTGCGGGCTTGGCGTTGATCATGGATTTCGTAAGGCAAGCGCCGCTTAGAACGTTAGTTATTTACGCATTTACAATTTTGAAATGTGTCTTTTTGAATTGTTAAGCTCAGTGATTAGCACTTTGCATGTCCAAAGATACGGGCGAATTACAATTCATTCTATAGAGTTTGGTAATTCGAGCAAAGTAATTGTACCATCTTTTTCGTGCCTCTGTTTATGCCGACACTAGAAGAGCATTTGGAGGCCGTAAGAGAATTTGAAAACACACGATTCAGAGGAAATCGAATCGGAGACACCGACGAATACAAAGCGGCAAAGCAGCAGGCGACCGTCTATTATGAAGATCTGCTAGCAAAATTCACGACTAATGTTCGAAATCAACTGGTTGCCCTCTTCGATAAACCATATCGGAAATCAGTCACGGACTTTAATGAAAGGATGCGAGAGTTTACGGATTCGGACATTCAACAGATGGCGCTCAAATCCAGAATCATTCTTTCCTTTTACACCGACGCTTTTGAGCTCGTGTGCAAGGAAATTCAGTTGTTGGTCCGGCAGCCAGGCGACAGGAGTCTCAAATGCGGAGATGCTCATAATCGACTGAGAGATGATAATCGTTACCGGTTAAAATACGATAAAGGTCTTGTTGTTTGGTTCGACCACTTTCTCCGAAACGCAGCTGATCACGCAGGAAATAATATCTATCCTAAAACTGGCGATATGGAGGTCTGGAACGATAAAGGAGACAATATTCGGATAAAATCCGACGGCACTCCAGGGACGGAAACACGGAACATCATTGAGTATTATGAAAAGAGTCTCTATCTAACGTACTTTCTTTATGCCATGGGAAATGTGTACTGGGATCGAGGGCAGTACAAAGTCAAAAGGCCTAGTAGCATGACTTGATCATCTGCGCGTCAAAGGTTCGGACTCATTTAACATCTTATACAACGCCTTAATGCGATCACTAAGCTTCGGATGGGTTTCAGAGCCGAAATCTCTAACATCGTCTTCTTTCAACTGTTCAAAGACCGAGATAAGGCCCTCGGGCCCTGTGGCTCTTGCTCCCTCCATGTCTGCCTGCGACTCGTTGCGCCGAGAGAAATAAGTCAAAAAAAGCATGAGCAATGCAAACTCGAAGATATCCACAACGACAAGCAGAGTTCGCATCTCCAGAACCACGCTGGAAGCGAGCACAGCCGACATTACGACTATTATCTCCATAGCAAAGCTCTTTCTCCTTTTGACATGAGCAAGTTCGTGAGCAATAATGGACAAAATTTCTTTGGGAGGGAACCTCTTCAACCAAGCAACCGGGATGTAAATTTTGCAACTGAGAGCATTGGTAAATGGACCTTTTACCCACGGATTCGATGTCTCGTAAATTTCAATGTGTTTCCTGATACCCATTTTTGTGATTATATCTTCAAGGCCCGGATTTTTGTATTCCTTTAACGCATACTTCCTGCCGAAAATAGCTGAAGCTACACCCATTATTATTGGATCCTTGAATACGCCCATAGTACAGTAGGCGGACAGACAGGTCACGCTGATGTAGATGTAAGCGTAAACAAATCTTAAGTTCAGAGGTAGTTGGAATATAAAAAAACCAGGAAAAATACTCAGGACAAGCAGGATCAATAAGAGCAATCTCCTGATCGGAAAGGTGAGATAGATGTACTCACCAATTGCCTTGAGCGATTTGATGCTATTCATGTCTAAATCGAACCTACTTCGAAGACTCTCTAACGACGCGCAATACATCTTCGGCTTTTGGTAACGCCCAGCACATTCTGACGGCTACTCCTCGTTTAGCTCCATCAGAGTTCGAGATCTCATATTTGCTTGCTGTGAGTCCCTTCTCTTCTAGAACGTCTAAATGGTGCGAGACCAATCTCGGATGAACACCAGTCGCCTTTGCAATCTGGTCGACGAACTGTGGTTCATTCTTCTCCCGAAGATATTGTAGAATTTTAAACCGAGCAGGATGCATCATGGATTCTGCGGTGCCGTCAGCGATAAATTTGGGTGTTGCAACGAGTAGCATTTGACAGTATTATGCGAAACTTCGCGTTTTAAGTATATCTACGCAGAAATATCTACCCTCGTAGTATCATCGTTACCATATAGGTCGGTTCCATCTAGCAAAATGTGATCAGAAATAATTGTCATCAGGCCGATTATTTTTGAACTCCCTTGATCTTTTCGGGAAACCTTCAACTTTATTGGTTGTATCTAGTTTTTCTTCATTAGTTGGCCAGTTCCGATTAGCTACAAGTCTGCTTGGATAGTAAATTGGGATAATAGCTCCGGGGTAACATCATAAGATTGACACTCATCTACAAGCTCTTTGGACGGCCTCGAACTCTTCCAGAATACTTCGATAGTGTATGCAAAGAAGGAAGAGGAAGCTGTCGCATTCTGATTTCTCATGAGACTCATCAATCATTAATTGAGCGAACATTTCACCCTTCATGAATTACGAAATACGGTTAGTTCTGTACGCTTCGGCAGAAATGGATTCTATGGACAAAAATGTGCAGAAAGAAGACACAACGTCGAAACAGATTATGAGTAAGACAAAGGTGCAAGGGAGAACTTTCAAAATCAAATTATCAACGGGCACGAAAACTCAATTTGTTGACTCTGATCCACTGGCTCAAGAGACGCTGGAGGCCATCCAGTACAAACTACCAGAAATCATTGACCTTTGCAAGAAGTATGGCATCAATTACCGCTTTGATGAAAAAACAACAAAATTGCTCTTTGGGTAATTCCTAAGTCTACTGTATTGTTAGTACTCAGCGCGTAATGGATTGTCAAATTCCATCCAACGATTTGAACTTAAAGTTCAACTCCCACCTCCCGCACTAAACCAACCTGATCAGAGAGGTACACTGGCTTTCTAGATTCCAAAGTGATGATCTCGCTACCTCGCAATAGACCTAAACAATCCACCAACACTATTACTTGGAAGTAGCTTTTCTAAGTCTGTCTTTGATTCCATCGTCTTCTTCCACATCTCCGATTATTCCCTCTACATCGAAGTTGTTTGTAAATTCCCTCCACAGCTGCTTCAGCGAAGGTTCTTTTCTATGAATCATACCTTTTGGCACTGAAACGATTGCGCTGAGCCACTCTTTTTGGGACTTGGCTCGTATGAATCGAGCCATGCCGGACGAGGAAGGCTGAGTTATCGACACATAGAACGGGAAATCCGAATCGTCTGGCATGATCTCAGGGATGACGTTTTTGTGATGATACAGCAACTTTCGACCCGGTTGCAACTTTCCCCAAGTTCGTTCTATCTTTCCAATCAAATCGATTGTCATATCAGAATCGGAGCTGAGTCCGTAGTAGATTATTGTGGCACGTCGAAGACGGTTCTCTGTCAAACCATCGTCCATATTACTTCCAATTATCTCTCCAATGCCTGAAAGATGCCCATCAGCAAGCCTCTTCCTCGACTTGTGCAAACGTTCCCTGTTTATCTCAAAACCAAAGGCCTTTTTCACGTTAAACTCTGTCAGTGCAATAATGATGTTTTGAGCGAAACCCGATCCTAAATCGCAGAAGACATCGTTCTCGGTCGCTTGCGCCAGACTTAGCATTCTGCGTATATTTTGATTCGGGTAATAGACCGGAGGACCAGTTCCGTATTCGTCTTCGACTCCTAACTCATCAAAGACTCCATCCCGTTGTTTCACAAGATCACGGAGATCATTTCTGCTCCCTAATTATTTCTACTCTTTCGAATACCATCGAAGTAGAAGCCGTGAGATATGAGGCCTTTGGAGGAAGACGAACAGAAATTTATTGCCTCAATTCGGAGGACTGAACAGAAAATCAAAAACAGACGCGCAAAAAACGCACGTTAATAATCTCCCCTTTCTCACTCTTTGAAGCGCGTAATACGAAATTCTGTTTAAATACCGATTTTACAGTAAGAATACAGTAATCTATCCGAGAAATGGATTGCAAATGCCTCCAAGCTTGACGCAGAACGATTCAAGAGAACTGGGAGACACTAAGTATCAGCTAGCGGCAAGAAAGGCCTGGAAAACGATTCGTTCTAATCGAGCGAAGTTGCTTGCAGAGGGCTCTGCTCAGCTAGACGAATTTGCAGTTCGAGAAAATGCCGGAAAAGAAGTCCTCAACTCTTCGAGGCTAATTGCAGATTTCGATAAAACGCCGTCAGACATTGCATGCGGCAGATTTGTAGAACTCCGTTGGGGCTTTGGATGTCCTCTTGATTGCAACTATTGTTACCTCCGTGGAACTCGAAAAGGAGATATGCGTCCTCGCTTCATAGACTTCAAATACATTAGCAAAGCTCTGGACGAATCCTTTAGAACTCGGACAATCTCTTCGATCTACAACACGGGCGAACTGTCCGATTCGTTGATGAATCCTGCCCTAATGGAGCAAATTGTTGACAAATTTGAGGAGCAAGACCGGCATCGAGTTTTCTTGCTTTCAAAGTTTGGTCCTAAGAACGTTGAATTCCTAATAAAGAAGCCCAGGAGGCAAGTAATCTGTGCCTGGAGTATCAACGCGATTGAAGTCGCTAAGCGTTGGGAAAAAGCTGCGGCTCATCCAGAGAGAAGAATAGAGGCTGCCAGACTGGTATATCAAGCAGGTTACGACACGCGAGTAAGAATAGATCCTATGTTTCCAATTGATGATTGGAAAATCCATTACGAAGACATTCTCTACCGGATCTTCGATGCATTCGAACCCCGACGGGTTATTCTTGGAACTCCGAGAGGACTATGGAAAACTATCGAATACGCAAAACGTGCCGGGTTGGATATGAGCTGGTCAGAATTCTTTGCACCTGAGGAGACGGGGTGGGGAAAAAAACTCCCTGAATCTACAAGGCTCGAGGTGTATCAGTATGTTATGGACAAGTTGCAGGGAATCGGTTATCCGACTGAGCGAGTAACTTTGTGCAAAGAAACTATGTCGTTATGGGAAAAATTGGGTCGAAGAGTAAGGAAATTCAACTGCAATTGTTATGGGCCCGAAGCTAAAACGATTTAATATTCTACGAAAAGGAGAGTGTTGTTTGGTTGCCGACTAATCGGAAAAATGGATATGTGGAGATCAAGCCGCACTGGCAGTCGAAGCACAAGATCTTAGGAAAATATCTCAACGCATGCCTCCAATTCCAGCAGAAATACAACAACTTTGCTTACATCGATTCGCACGGAGGGAGCGGGAAGGTCCTTCTCGATGGAAAACAGGTCGATGGCTCGCCATTAATTGCAGCGAAACAACTGAAGAATTTTCCTTGTCATATAACTGAAATCGATGAAGGTTCGTACAAAAGGTTGCTGGAATCCTGCAAAGGTATTTCGAATATTTATCCTCAAAATGGCGATTGCAATGTATTGGTTCCGAGAATCATAAGCTCAATCGAATCATGGAAATTCTGCCTTTGTTTTGTAGATCCTGATGGACTGGTTTACCACAAGGGCGGGCAGAAATACATGCAATTGACGCATGAGACCGTGGATCACATTGCCAATTCTGTAAAATCAAACGGACCAAAGACAGAACTCCTCCTTAACTTCCAAGCCATTTCCATACTTCGCACGATGGGCTACGTGGAAAAGTTACCAGATGACGACAAGACCCCTATCATGGAAGAGGATATCAACGCCCTATACGGCTGCGATGATTGGAAGTCCGCGAAGAATAGACGGGGATTGCTTGATCTATTCATTGACAAAAGACTTTCGTCATTCGGTTACAAAGGATCTTATTTGGTCGAGGACAACGGTCATCCGCTGTATTACCTTCTTTACGCCTCCCACAGCGATGTCGGTGCGAAGATAATGAAGGACATAATGGGAAGAGAATACGGCCAGCTTTTGCTGCAGGAAGACCCCATTGAGAGGTTCTACTTCGACAATTGATGTTGCAATAGGAAAGGTATTTGGAGAGAGAAAGGGAGGCCGAATCCTGAATTGGGAGACAAGAGTTCAATAGAGTGGACGGATGCTTCTTGGAATCCCACTACAGGCTGCTCGAAAGTATCCCCAGGTTGCAAAAATTGCTATGCAGAGCGATTGGCTCACCGATTAGAAAAGATGGGCAACCCAAAATACGTTAACGGGTTCAAGTTTACGGTTCAGCCGGATGCCCTAGATCTTCCTCTTCATTGGAAGGAACCTAGGAAGATCTTTGTCAACAGCATGTCCGATTTGTTTCACGAAAGGATGCCATTCAGCTACCTTCTGAAATGTTTTGAAGTGATGCGCAAAGCTGACTGGCACATTTACCAAATTCTTACTAAGCGTCCCGAGAGGATGCAAGAGTTCGTTGAATCTTATGGCGATGTTCCTGATCATATATGGTTAGGAACATCTTGTGAAATGTCGCTTTACAAAACGCGAATTGACACACTTCGGAATGTAGAAGTCAAGACTCGATTTGTGAGCTTCGAACCACTTTTGGGGCCTATCGGTAATGTTGACCTGACTGGAATATCCTGGGCGATTGTCGGCGGGGAGAGCGGTCCCAAGCATCGACCAATTTTGGTGGATTGGATCAGAGAAGTTAGAGATCAGTGTCGAAAACAGAAGGTGGCATTCTTCTTTAAACAATGGGGAGGACGCACTCCAAAAGCGGGAGGAAGAATGCTGGACGGGCGAACATGGGATGAATACCCCGGCTATGTTCCAAATTATACCCGTAGACCAATTCAGATGCTCGTTGTGAATCGTTAGGGCGTCGAGAAGCTATTTTTGGGCGCATTTTAAATCGGTTTACTCAAAAGTATAATATGTGATACCCACTTAAGCTCCGACTGAACATTTGCCCATGATATGGAGCAATTTTCAATTTCACAAATTCATTAGCTGAAAACTAGACCGGGTTGGTTCTTCCCTGTGGGTCTTAAGACCCTTCAATACTTACTGCGGGGGATTCGTGTGAAGTGACGTAGTTTTCTATCTCGGTAATGAAGCGCGATTTCATTCTTTTCGATGTGAAAAGAAATATTTCCTTCTTGCACCTTGTTAGTCCTACGTAGAAGGGCGACGTTCTTCTTCAGTTTTATCATCTCTATGACTCCTGATGATGTCGAGGGCCTCGTGGTCCGTAAACTCGGACGGAAATCCCCTGATTCTCTCCACGCATCCCAACAATATCACGCGGTCAGCCTGTAGCCCTTTGGCTCCGTGTAAACTCTCGAACGTAGCTTTGCTCCGAGGCATTTCCTGGTTGAGCAAATCAAGCTCCTCGTGATATCTGTGCAAGACTAAGATTCTCTCCTTGTTCCACCAGAACTCGGCATTTTTGGATTCCAGATTCGTAATTAGCTCATTTGCCTTCCTGCGCTCCCATTGGTCATATTCTTGATCCTGCAAATCATCAGGCATTTCGTAGAGATGGATTGGGCACTCGATGTCAGAATGCGCGACGACTTGCTTTTGCCGTTTGAACTTGTTTCTCTCAATCACGCTGTTGGATGCCTCGACAACATTCTTCGGGCAGCGGTAGCTCGTCGAGACTAGGCTTGTTTCGCAAAAAGGAAAACGCTGTTCGAAATCGATGAGATTGTAAGGGTTAGAGCCGGCAAAAGAGTAGATGTTCTGCCAATCGTCCCCAACACAGAAGAGTTTGGCGGACCCTTTATCCCTTACAAGACTCTGTATTAATTCGAGTTGCGCATCAGTGATGTCTTGGAACTCATCGACCAGAATATGCGAATACTTTTCCTTCCATTCTCGAAATGCTGGACCATCGGCCTTAGCAACATTGAGTGCCTCGTTGATCATGTCATCAAAATCGATCATATTCTCCGCTTTTAGAAAAGAATCGTATTTTCTCCAAATCCGGATGATAACAGGTATAAACGCTATCTGTTTCGGCGAAAGCTCCTCATCCGGCGAGGTCATCATCGACTCGAGATCTTCTATCACTTTGCGATTTGATTTTGCCCTGCCGATGAAGTCACCCGCCAGCTTTTCCATCGGATCGAAGCTCGGGATCAATGCATTGACTTTTTCAACGATCTCTTTGTGACTTCGCTCTCTGAATCTAACTCCTCTCGATTGCAGTTGGCTCTTGAGAGAAGCAATAAGGTACCTTCCGTGTTGAGAACCTTTGGTTTCGATGAGTTCTCGCCGGTGAATTTGGAATTGTCGGCGTTTCCACCTCATTCGCTCCCTGTACTCTAATGTTGGATTGCCCGGATAGTGTCTCGATTCAAAATAGTCAGGAACCTTTCCCTCGGTACTGATAGCCCAATGCTCGATATACAACTTGTAATCGGGGAGGGTGAAATCCGGTTTGTACTCTCCGTATTCAGGGTCTTTGTCTGCCCAGGTCGCGGGTTCCTCGTAGAGGTAGTTGATTTCATTGAGGAAGAGGAAATTTGCGATATCTCGTTCAGCTACCGATCTGACTTCCTCGCTTGACTTCAGCGTTTTGTATTTCTGGTTTCTTAGGTACTCGTAGTATTTTTCTTTGTCTTCAAAGCTCTTTGGTTTCTGCTTGTTTGAAGCCAACTCTTTCGCATAAACCCACAAGAAGACTGAGAATTCTGGGTCGCGCATGCGCAGTTCATCTAAGCAACGTTGAATGAATCTCCTTTTTGCAATTCTATTGCATGCTTTGTGGTATCCAAGAGAATGCGTGCTCACCGAATTTCCAAGCGAATGCACGGTTCTGATGTCGATATTCGCGATTTGGAACTTGTTACGGAGCTGCTCTTTCATCGCCACTACACCGGCTTTCCCGAACGACAAGGCTAGAATTCTCTCGGACGGAACCCCACTTCGCCTCAGATAGGCAATCCTGGAGGCTAGGACGGTTGTCTTCCCTGATCCAGCTGCTGCAACTACGAGATTGTAATCGTCGTTTTTGATTACAGCCTCGATTTGCTGTTTGTCCAATCGTGTGTCCATTCCTTCGAAAAATGTGGAATGTTCCTGAGACTTCCTCTTGATGTATTCCTCAACGTATGAGTTGAGAAAGGCCTTCAATTTCTCTATCCTATTTTGTAAGGACTTGACTGATTCCTCGTATGTCGGCAGAATATGGGTCGAGGATTGAAGAAGTTTCTTTGCGTCTTCACTGGTTTTTTCAAGAGATTGGGAGATAAAGACCCTAGACTTCTTGCCGAAATAATCGCCGGAGGAATTGTAAGAATTGATTTCTTTCTCGATTGCACTTACTTCGGCATCGAGTTTTCTCATGGCTTGAGCGACTAGAGCTTCTGTTCGGGCTTGTTCTGCTTGTGCGGCCTTAATCGCATTACTTCGTCGATTCTCAGTGGTGTGACGCCAAACAACTACCAGAATTAACGCCAAGATTAATACAAAAAGAGAGACGAATCCCACATCGATAGCAAGGCTGCTAAGGAGAAGGCTCAACTGAAAGCTTCATACTCGATTTTGTAATGGCATAATTACAGTTTTTGAAGTCGCAATTCATTTTTATCGTTCCGAAGGACAGTAGATCCAACCGTGCAACCTGTTGTATGTTCGCTTTATGAATGAAAATCACAGGCATGCCTTACATCCTGATGTAAAATTGCTTCAAATCATGTAAAAGTCCAGCTTTGAAAAACAAAAGGCTGACGTTCAAGCTCAGACGAGTTGACACTAACACTCGATAATTTCTAGTTCCCCCCTCCTTTTAGCAGCTAGGGAATACATACGGCCAGAGTTCTATTGATTCTTGAGGTACTCAGCAAAGAGTGGATGGAATATGCTGTACTTTCCTCGGTCAGATCGAATCAAGAGCTCCTCATCCTCCAGCCTGGCGAAGAGCCGCGACGCTCCTTTGAATTGACTGAAAGCGCCGGGCGAGACCAATTTGGAGTCTTTCTTTGCGATCTCAATTAGCAGTTTTCTCTCGGTTGGCGAAGCGTGTTGGAACTTTTGCGCGAAGATTTGCCGTCCAAGTAGAGCCTCTATCCTTGGCCAATTCTGCGCGAAGGACTCAACCTCTACTGACTTCACTTGTCCGAGCATGTTCAATAGCTCGTGCATTGTGAACATCAGCAAGTATGGATGACCGCCTGTCTTCTCCAAAATCGCCCTAATTGTTTCGTCGCTCACTCTTACATTACTGGCGACAGATTTCAAACGTATCTCTACAGCCTCTTTCGCGTCTTCAAAGGCGAACATGTTCAGGTCTATCGGCCTGAAGAACCGCCCAAGCGGCTCTGCAACTTCGGCTATATCGGTAAAAAGGAGGGTGGGGGCTGTGATGATCAATGAATAATTGCACTTGCGATTCACCAATTCCTGAAAAGTAGTTCTGAGTGTTAGGTATGCTGACTCCTCCTTGTGTAACGGAAAGTAATGCAGGTCGTCAAGCATGATGAAAGCGATTTGCGTTCCGGATGGTTCGAGATGCTTATTCCACAGTACTTGGAGGGCGTCCAACAGTCTCGGTTTTCGTTCCTCACGTTTTCTTGTTGCCCCGACCGGGCCCAAGTTAAGACTTATTTCCCATTTTCCGAGTTCCGCTTTGATCTTCTTCGTTATTTTGCCTGAGGATGTTAGATTCGATGGGATGTCCTGAAGAAAGTCAGAGGTGAACCTCTCCCAATTTTGGCATGATTCGGGAGACAACGCGAAATAGATGCAAACGCACTTTATCTCCTTCTGAAGGTCTTCGATGACCACTTGTCTGAATTTGTAAAGAACGGACGTCTTCCCTTGTCCCCATGATCCGAGTATTGCGTAGTTTACAGGTGTAGGTATCTTCAGCCTCCCGGAGTTGATGGCCATACGCCTGAAATCTCTCAACTCTATTTTTCTGTCTGCGAAGTATTCGGGCTGTGCGGGTTGTTGCGGGGAAAATGGGTTCAAATTGTCATTCTTGTCATGATTGTCATTTGGCATCCTAGTCACACCTCGTTGAGTCTATATCGCTGAATCTTGGCGATGCCGCGACAGGTTCTATGTATCAACCTGCCTCCATAGTAGACTCCTTCACCAGGGTACACCTTGCGCCCACAAATTGCACAAGTTTTGTAACCCATGTCATTATTGTCATGATTGTCATTTTTAAGGACACTGAGGGCAGCGGAAAACTGAGGAGAGAAGATGTACGCCAACCGGGACACAATCGTCACGGCCGGGATTGTCCCAGGAAGAAAAAGTCCCTGAGGGCACAAACCAATATTGAGGAACTAGAGTGCTAGGACTTTTCCTATCGGACACTTTGAGACTTTTGGATTCGCGGGCTCTCCGTCCTTACTGATAAATCCTGCTCGGTAAGCTACTGTCGAAGACATCACAGCCGAATTTTCGTCGTCTTTCATAGCATAAAGAGAATAGTACAGCTCTTTGCTTTTGTCCGGAAAATCGCAGTAGTAGTAGATCCTCTTTTCGCCTCCACGTATTATTGAGAGAAGCATCAGATTGAGTGCGCCTTTCATAGCATCCTTCTGGTGTACGATTCTTATTGCGCCATCCAATCTCTCCTTCAATGAGCTCCCCTCAATATTTCCCAAAAGAAATGTGAAAACCTCGCTATCATTCAACTTTGAGACGTCCTTTACTCCTGCCTCATCTTTGAGTTTGTATTTGTCAACTTGCCCGTTATGTGTCAAGTAAACAAGCTCATCACCTATTTGCACAAAGAAGGGATGCGAGTCGAACGGTCCACGCAATGGTTCTCCTTGTGCAGCGAGCCTTGCATGAGAAAGTCCCGTCAATCGATTATCACCTTGTTCAAAGAATTCAGGAGCATTTGAATCATCAAAAATTGGAGTGGTCGTTCGGAAGTACTCCTGACAGCTATCAGAGTACCACACACCTCCCCATCCACTGTCATGATTGCCTTTGTTGTTACGAAAGTCATCGCTTTCGGCGGCAGAAATAAGCGCCTTTTGAAGAGATGATGCGAACTCTGGGGAACCGTTCACCGCGAACATCCTACACATTCTGGTCTCAGGAATCAGGATTGGTCTTGAAGTTATAGCAATTTCATGTATTCCGAGGCAGAAAACTTCACATGTCTTTGCTGACTCACGAACCTATCGATCCCCGCGAGATCTTCTATTCCCGAGTCTTGCGACAGCTGCGAAACTCAGTTCCGGATGTTTACCTGCATTACTGATTCAAAGTCTCTCGGTTTAACTTTTTGAGGTTTCAAGAGCAAGAATCCCCTCGGAGTGGCATAGATAATCGGATCGTGAGCCTTGACAAGACTCATGAAGACGTCCATGTGTCCTGACCTCAGCATTTCCATTACATTGTAAGCGCAGATTCCCTTGGCATAAAACGAAAACTTTGTGTGTAGCGCCTTCTCGTAAGCTATCATCTCCTCCACCTTGTTGTGCTGGAAAAAACAGGACATTTCTGCAGCAGCTCTCAATCCAGAAAGGCCTCGCTCTTTACAGGTGTCGACGAGACTTGCGAATTTACCTATGATGGCGGGGATGTTGAGTTCTCCGTTTACGATGTAAACATCGTCGTAGTTGGCAATCGTCAATCTTTGGTTTCCCTTTACAGTATTAGCCTCCAAACCAAATTCTATCATCTCGCCACGAATCTGCTCGGGGCTTTCCTCTGAACACACGTAGGCTAGGCCCTGATAATTCTGACCAAATTTCAGATGGCTGAAAAGAAGTTCGCGTTTAGACTCTTGGTTATCGTAGAAGAGGACAGCGTGTGTCCCAGCATCAAACTCCTTCAGAAAGTCAGTAACTTCCTGGTTCAGCATCTTGAAACCGTAATTATATCTGATCCGTTCTATTTTGCCTTGAGGATTCCAGCTCTGAATTTGGAATAATTTTCTTTCAAAATTACAAACTTTCCCAATCAGGAAAAAGTGTGCTGGCACTGGTTGCAGATTTTTCCCCACAGGGGAGCGGTCGATATTGCATCCCTTGGGCATAAACACGTGCAACAGCCCGTCTCAGCTGTAGACGATTCGTTAGGAAAGTCGCTGCATTTTTCACACATAGAGAGCGATTAGCCTGCCTTGAATATTCATAACGAACTTCGCAGGAGAAGACGATACTTGCCGGTTCACAGATATCGGCCAATCAAAGTCCATTGAAATGTCAAGAGAGGTTTCAGTCCAGAAACTGCATGGTTTCATAAATTTTGGGCATATTTCCCAGAGTTGCTTCCTCAATGTCCAGTGGCTTGCAAGGCTCACTATACATAACGGTCAAGGATGAGATTCAGGCTTTCCAGCTATTTCCAGGACTCGGCAAACCCCAAGTCTTTCCCAGCAATCGAGAGACTAATCAGGCAGCAGCTCATTCTGAATGCTGGAGGTCGACGTTCGAGAATCTTCCTGTCAGAATCGAGTAGATTATCACAGTGGATCGGCGAAGATTTGGGATAAGAAAATCAGATTTATATTCGAGGACTAAAAAACTCCGAAGCAGACTACAGTGCCTATAGTACTATTGGTCGACGGGTCCGATATCAGCAGTGAGGCTGAAAAACTTCTTCAGGAAAGCGGAACCTCTTTCCTTACCGTAAAACCTGACGGTTTAGCAGTGAAATCCACGATGCCACTACTTCTTGCGGGAAGAAAGCGATACAGTGGTCTCGATGGAATAAGGAAATTTCTGTCGGAGTCTAATACAGACGATGCAAAGAGTGACGCAAGAATAACAAGAACTCTAGCGGTCCTCAGAGAACTCGGCATCAGCAGGGACATGAGCTCGTTCCAACATCGTCTGAAACTGCAGAAGGTGATCTATCTTTTGCAGCAGTATGGTCTGCAAACCCGGTGGGGATTTAATTGGTACCTACGAGGCCCGTATTCTCCCGAACTTGCTCACGCGTTGTATGAATCCCAAAGAGAGGAAGTTCACAACTTTCAGCTGGGCGATCGCGATAGGAAATCAATCGAGACGCTCGAGAAGTATGTGGATGTGGCGAAATCGACTCCTTCAGAGCTTGAGGCGGCGTCGGCAATTTTGTACATTAGGAGAGCCAAGAACGGATTGATACGCAGCATTTCTGATCTGGCATCAGAAGTTATTGAACAGAAGCCGCATCTCTCCCCTGTTCTTGTTAGAAAGCTTGCAAAGAAGCTCTGTCCTGATTTGGATTGAGCCCTTAAATTTTCTAGAAGTGACTTGAGTAAGATAATTGTTCTTTGCGGTTCAATGAGATTTCTTCCAAAGTTCTTCGAATGGAAGAAACTTCTGGAGAACTCAGGCTGCAAAGTTCTAACTCCGACTCTTGTTAATCTACGATCGACATATCCAAGGCAACGCGATCGACTAAGAGTCAAACGTGCAGAGAATCTGAAACATTTCAGGAGGATAAAGAAAGCAGATTTACTTCTGATTCTGAATTACTCCGATGGCAAATCTGAGGGGTACATTGGTGGTTCTACCTTTGCAGAAATCGCCATCGCCTTCTATCTAGGAAAGCCGGTGTACTTAGTCAACCCTATTCCAAGGAAAACGCCATTCGCTGAAGAGTTGAAAGCATGGGGAGTTCAGATTTGGCGTAATTTTAAATCCAGCCATCTAGCTCGATAGCTCGTTGAGAAGCAGTCGAGACCTCGTGATAGTTGGAGCTGGCCCTTCTGGTCTATTTGCAGCTCATCATCTTTCTCGTACTATGCCTAAATTGAAGATCCTCGTGTTGGAAAGAGGAACTAAGGGCGCTTTTGGTGGAAATAGGCCCCACACGTGTCCAGTTGATACAGAGGGATTGGGAGGCTCGGGCAATTACTCTGACAAACTATATTTTGAACGCGCGGGAGGATTTTTGGAAGATCGACGCTCCGAGGATGTCGAGCCTTTCATATCCCATGTGGCCGAGATCTTCGAAAGGTTCGGCGGATTTTCCGAAAGAGATGCTTTCGCACTCGGGAGAACTAAGCCTCAGATACCAGGACTCGATTTCAAACCGTACAAGAAATTAGTACCTCTGAGATATGCCGATTATCGCACATTCTTGCGGAATATGGTCAACGAGCTCATCAGAAACGGGGTCGACATAAGGTTCAGAAAAAGCGTTGAATCGATTATCCATAAGTCATCTAGTTTCTCGCTACAGCTTCAAGATGGGTCCAGCCTTCGATCAAATAATGTTCTAGTCGCAACCGGGAGGTCGAGTGCAACTTGGATCAGAAGGCAGGCAAAAATGCTAGGCCTTCGTTTAGGAGCGTCAAAACCATGGATTGGGATCAGGGTTGAGACCGACGCTGCCTTTCTCAAGAAACTGAGTGGCTGGAGTCGAGATCCAAAGATCAAGTTGCCTTCCCCTGGATCGAACTCTGTGACAAAAACTCACTGTGTGTGTTTCAACGGTCATGTTATTTCTTGTCGATGCGACGGAATGATCCTCGTTGACGGAACGTCGCTCGAAGTTCCTTCTTCGAACACCAGTCTAAATGTTATAACGAGGATTGTAGGTGTCACGTCCTATGATCGTTGCCGAAGAATCGTCGACGAAATGAAAGCTCGAGGGGAGGGGAGGCCTCTTGTCCAGAAAATGGGTGACTTCATGAAGGGTATTCCGACCAGTCCGGAGAAACTAAACGGCAATTCTGTGAAGCCGAGCCTCAAAAGCATCACTCCAGGCGAAGTTTCTCAACAGTTCCCGACTGAAGTGACGAAAAATATTATAGATTTTCTAGAACTAATGCAAGGTAAATTTCCAGGAATGACTCGGCCTGATAATTTAATCTATGCACCCGTTTTCGAGTGGTTTTCACCAAAGGTTCAGATGAACATGACAACGGCCGAGACTTCCGTTCCCGGTCTATATGTGACTGGAGATGCGGCGTCATTGAGTCAGGGGGTAGTCATGGCCGCAGCTTCTGGGTTATGGAGTGGCCTAAAGCTTGAAAAACTGCTGTAAGGAAGAGGAGAAATCCTCCTACTGAATACGAACATGTTGCCCGATTCCTCCCTAACAGAAGATTTTGCTCAAGAGTGTTTGAAGGGGATCGTCCTAAAGAAATCTTTCTTCGACAGACCCACGCCGATCGTAGCTTGCGATCTTCTGGGGAAAGTGTTAGTCCATGAAACGAGAAAGGGAATCTTGGCAGGTATGATTGTTGAAACAGAAGCGTATTTGGGGGCAAAGGATCCAGCGTGTCATGCATCTGCGGGAAGAACCGAAAGAACAAGAATGTTTTACCAAGAGGATCCTGCCGGTACTGTTTACGTATTCTCGATGAGAATTTACTCTTGCTTGAACGTCTTAACCAGCGGAGACGAGCCAGCAGGCTGTGTATTGCTTCGCGCCGTAGAACCTTTACTGGGCATTGACATCATGCGTCGAAACAGAAAGGCGAAAAATAATACTGAGTTAACTAGCGGACCAGGAAAGTTGACCGAAGCTTTTGATATTTCAAAGGTCTACAACGGACACTCGATCACAGATAGTCCACTGAAGATCATGGATTGTAATTTCAATAACTATGTTCCTTCAGTGACCATTCGCGTTGGAATCTCCAAAGCGTGGCAATACCCCTTGCGATATATCCTGCCGGACAGCCCATTCGTTTCTCGCACTGGACTGCTTTTGGATAGTTATTGATAAGAAATGTTGATCTCTCTTGAGGGCATCGACAATGTAGGCAAAACAGCGTTAACGAAAAGACTGGGGCGCCGATTATCGAAGAATTATTCGGTTCGAGTTTTTCACGACCCTCCTGCGATCGAACCTTGGATATCTTTGCGCCCCACATTACTTTCTGATAAGCGTATATCGCCTCCCAGCAGAGCTCTCCTATTCCTCGCGTCTAGAATCGATGGGTACTCTCGTTTTCTTCAGAAAATGCTACCAAGATACGACCTTATCTTGTGTGACAGGTTCATAGACAGCTGGTTTGCATATCAGACTGTTGTGCTACGGCGATCTTTTGTGCGGCCAAAGGATAAAACTCGTTTCTTAGGCGAGTTGAACAGGATATGCATCGAGACCAATCTTCTTCGATTTCCCGATAAGACCTATTTGATCACTGGTGATGTTTCGGAGACCTTGAAAAGAGGATTGAAAAAAGCTCCGTCTGTCTTTGACAATGCTTATCTGCAGAAGCAGGTTCAACGGAATTTTATTAGGTTGGCAAAATATTCAAACGGCAGAGTGGAAATCGTGGATTCCACGAAGCTTACTCTTCGGCTAATGACCGATAGAATCGAACGAAGCATTCGTACTCTTTTGAGATAAATTTCAGCATCGAACTTGGGGGCAAACCCGACAAGGGGCATCAATTCCTAACAGAATTAACTTCTTGATGATAGATTTTGCAACGACTCTTTACAGAAAGAAATTTGTCTGCTATCAACCGGAGACTTTAACCCGAGAAAGTGTGCGAGTATAGAGTGGTCGGCGCTGACCGATTAGCCCACTTTTGAGGATCGTAGACGACTTTCATTCCTTTGTGTTTCTGACATAACTTTTGAGTCATAATTTGGGAGTCTATGGCGTTTTCGATATACTCCCTTTGTAGGCGATTGGGCTCCAGAAAGTTCTTGGGGTCATGTGCGAGACCGGTTCCGACCCCCGTCAGGTTAACGAACAGCGAGACAAGACTATAATCAAATCGCCATCTGAATCCATCTTCCTTAACTTCCATATTTCGTCGTCATGATGTTGGGCAGGGAAGGATCTGAACATAGATAACAAGAGCGTAATCTAGACCGTTCGATCCAATCATGTTCTGTCGGATTTCTCAGAATCGATGATTGCCAAAATCCTGCATCGGACCGAAATCCTAAAAGCTCACGGGTCAGTTCGACAAAGCCTGCAAGACCAGAAAGACCGCCTGCAAAAACAAGAGGAACATCCGCTTCCGATATTGAATTTGGCAGGGAAATCTTTGTTGTAGCGCAAAGGAGGGCACGGACAGTGCGCAATGGTCTTCCCAACACTGAGCTCTTTTCCAACCCAAATTTTTGACAAATAGCGGATGCCTCCCTCTCGTCTAGCGGTGTCCCCAGAAGAAAGAGTTCCCTGATTCTCCACGGCAGAAAAATATCATCAATTCTTGTTTGCTCGTAAAATTCTCCGACTTCATCTAGTTTCCCGGAAGTGTCAAGAGGGTGAACGCAAAACATGCATGGCCAATTGCCATCGAACTTGTACCTCGAAGATCCTAAAGCGTCTTGAGATGTCCACATATTCACGATCGTATGTGGTAGTTTGAGCTGGAGCTGTCTGCGGTCTTCGATCGAATCCAGGCCTGCGACTGCGATATTCATCTTGCAATTCGGTCTTACCGAAGCAAAATAGTTGTTCATGTCTTTGTCGAAAGTTGAGATTGATAATTTGGACTTGGATGCGATGAGCCTGTTGGATAGTGTCTTAGTTTTATACGCGGTTACGTCAGAGTCGCGCATTCCTATGTAACGTTGACCATTTGACTGATCGTATTTGTCGTGATCAATCAAACTAATTTCGCCTTCTACATTACCAGGCCATCTTTGAAGTATCCACATCAATGCATGGGTTACGGTTCCGTTTCCGAAGAAATTCGTGTCTACAAATTTGAGTTCCGAGTACGAATGCGGTGGAGGCGCTCCTGTTCCCCGATACCACGCGCTCCAATGATACTCTCTCGGGACAGCAGCATCGATTTTGAGAGCACTTGCAAATAACGATCTGAACAATTGGGCAGAAGCTAGACATGCAGCTGCAAATGGTCCGACGGGATTAGGGTCTCTGCCGATCTCGCCATATTCTCCGATAGAGACCTCCCAACCATTTGCGCCAACCTGTATGCCAGGAGATCTATCAGGGATTTTCGTGCCAATTGAAATTAGAAAGTCATATGGAGGAGACCAGTTGTCATTCGCGTTAATCGTTTGTTTGCCCGAGTTGGCGGCTGCTATAGCGGTTTCAACGAAAATCTTGCTGTACGGGCCTCTAACATCCAGATTATTCCATAGTCTACCTAGCATCTCTGCCAGTGCTTCTGTCAGGACTGCAGCGGAGACTACCCCAGACAATTCCGGCGTGATTACACCGATACGTTTGGTCGCTAATTCCACGCAAAGGGCTTCATTCCCAGTTAGTTGTTTCAACGCAGTCTGATTTTTTCTAGATGCTTCACTCATGAAACCATCCTGAACCTCCTTTTCGTTTCACGTTTGTTCCAGAGTCGCCAATTGCTTCCCTCCTTCTCATAGATGCTCAAACCAAAGAGGTCTCGCATTCCATTCTTACCGTAATCCGGAACGATTATGCTAAGGGCACCCTGGTGATCCGCCACCGCCCATCTTCGGTCGAGTGAAGAAATCGTGGTGTTTTTGCCTGGGTGAGAGTGAACTTGTGCAACACTTCTTTCGTCGCGCTCGTAATTAGCAAATGCGATTCTTCGCAGTTCATCTCCGCTGACATGAACGTAGTTGCCTTCTGTTCCGCGGTGAGTGTCTTGAAAAGGAACGAGGCCAGATGTAACAACGTTCTTATCTTTTGGCTTTTTTATCGGACCCACCCAAAGGACGAAGACTTCACTTTCTTTGGAACGTAGAGCCTCTTCTGTTTCTTTGATCACCAAGTTAGAGATTTCCCACTTTGGTCGCTTAATCTCAGTCAAGACGATTGAACGCCACTCTTGTTTAGGTCAGATTGCAACTGCGTTATCAATCCGATAATATTGAAGCCTGAAGCGCGCAAGGCGGCCCACGAGATGGAATAGTGACTCTGATGATCGTGATATTCCCTCCATCCGGGAAAGCAGAACCAGGATTTTTCCTCTTTGTAGATATTCGGATTGAGCTGGAATCCTCCACCGTTTGGAATCACGTTCTGTCCTTTCAACAGAGGCTGATCCTTGGAGTCCACCCACCACCCCCGAGGCGCCAGGTAGTTATAGTTGTCGGATTGAACGTGCAGAAGGATTTCATTATTCTTTAGTTTCCAAGAAAGACCAACTATCAACATCGGAAATTCGGCTTTGACGAGGCGAATCCCCAAACTTTGAAACCGTTCAGGTTCGCCCGCCAAAGGAGCGACATCTTTCTCGAAACGAGCTTTGGAAAGCAGAGGATCTGTTACAAAGAATTGCGACAGATCTTACCCACCTCCGCCTTCTTTCTTTGTGAGTGCTAGGGTATCGTGGTTCTTTACGCCATTGTCTCTAAGCGAGATCGACGGATTGAGAGTATTTCCTCGGTCGCTGAGTTGGTATTGATTCCAGTCCTGTTTTTGTCCTGCGGGGAGAAGAGATTTGATGACTTCTTCCACCTTTTCGCCGGCAGGATAGTCTTTTTTCTCCGGCACGCCGTTTACAATGATCGTGAGAGCCAGAATCTCTTCACTTGAGCTTACACTTTCCAAGAATTTTCACCCCCTCATTGTACAACTATCTGTAAAGTCGTACTTGTCACAATGCCGCCATTCAAGAGAATTGCGACGATCACATTATACTTCCCGTTCGGAGCATCAGACGTTGAAACGTTGAAGTTAAGCTGAGCGCTGGTTCCTTGGTACGCGAGTGAGGGCACATTTTGAGGGTTGGGTGTTATCACGATGTTAGGCGTAGACGGGGAAACGATGGCCTGCGCGATAAGACCCGAATAAATGACGCTCTGATTCGTTGAAAAATTTTGAACATTGAAACTGAATCCAGCAGAACCGGTACTCCCAACGCTGATGGAGGTACCAATTAGACCTATGAATTCCCAAGACTTGTTAGTGATCGACATACACGCAGAGCCAGACGAGGGGCACGAAACATTGTCCGTCGCAATATATATTCCAAAAACCGTGACTAGAATAAGCACAATCGATACGACTGCCCAGACCGCCCTAGATCGGGACGGATTTGATTGACGTTGACTAGTTGTTGCATAGTATGAGGTCAAAGAAATCTAAAACATCGAGAATGATAAAGAAAGCGAAGATATAAATTCCTTCTAATGGTAGCATTGACTTGTAGCCAATTGTGCTACCGGGATGGAACATCTATTAAGTGCCCCTTAGAAGTGTACTCATTCGGCTTGGTTGGAGTGATTCTGAAGTCAAGGTATTCACAGCCCTTTTAGAAAATGGACCTATGCAGGGTAAGGATCTTGCTTTGAAGGCTGATGTTCCAAAACCGCATGTCTATGGAGTCTTAGCACAACTCAAAACGAGAGGTGCAATAAAGGAGACAGGCAAACGACCTTTGATCTTCGCGGCTCAAAATCCTCGTGTTGTAATAAATTCTGGCGTTGACCAAGTAAAAGCCGATGCTGATGAAATATTGTTGGCAGCCGAGACGGCTTGGGAGACTGCCATGGAGAAAAAGATGCCTAATCTCGATATTGCTTGGACCCTGCATGGTCTCTCGGGATTCGTCACTGAATTTACTAGAATTTCAGAAGGTGCCAAGAAGTCGATATACATCGTCGACCGGGACTTGCAATGGTTGGGGCGACGACACAAGGAGACATTAATTCGATTGAAGAAATCAGGGGAAGTGAAAATTTTGAGTTCACATGATTATGAATCGGCCCTTAGTCAATTGCACGAAGAGAAGGTTGAAATAAAAGTCTCCAATGCTTTGAAGTGCGCTTTCTGCATTGTTGACGATCGGAGTTTGCTGATTCGTTTGGGCTCCTCCGACATCGCGGTCTACTTCCAAGATGAGTTTGTTGCGGATGCTCTGAAAGCTTCATTCAGTCGGATGTTTGAAGATGCAGAAAAGCTGCCGGTGAATGAGATTGTTAGCTAGACAAGTTATCCCATTGTTCCTCTGTTATGCCCAGGATCGTACGCCTGTACAGGGCCGAACTAAGATGCAAAAAATAATTTTCTTGTTTGAGCAAAAGTCGAAAGTGTCGGGATATTACTATTATCAAGCTGCAGATTACGGCCCATTTTCTTGGCAACTTGCAAGTGACCTAGAATTTCTGAAAAGCAGGGGACTAATGATGGAACGTCTCAGACCGAGGAGGGATGGAGGTGACCGTTATGTTTTGAAAATCACTGACAAAGGATCAGATCTTGTGAAAAGGCTTGTCGCTGATTCGAGGTGGAAGAAAGTTCTTGAGGCGATTGAAAAACTAAAAATTGACTATAACGGAAAGGATCTGACAACGTTACTTCGAGAAGTATACCAAGATTATCCGGCTTATGCAGTGCGAAGCAAAGCCAATCTCTACTAAGCTCCCGACGCAATATTCCAAGGCATTCTTAAGGACGGCAGAATTGTGATCGACTTATCGGAATGATTCGATCACCTTCCTATTGAAGGCAAAACTAAACCAACGCCTTCTAGCAGCTTCTTATCGAAGAGTCTGACGCGCGTCCATTAATTACGGATTCG
Source organism: Nitrososphaerota archaeon (assembly GCA_027886795.1). Taxonomy (GTDB): domain Archaea; phylum Thermoproteota; class Nitrososphaeria; order Nitrososphaerales; family CADDZS01; genus DATLTL01. The sequence continues at coordinate 31,815 of JAPCJU010000002.1, forward strand.
AGTTAATTTTTAATGTTAGGCCGGAGACCCTAAATGATTTTGTGCCACGAATCCCTATCTAGTTGGTCTGTGGTAAGAAAACTGAACCCTTTTTTCTCCCAAAAGCCTTTGGAATCGTCACCAACGTCGAAAGCAACTAACTCTGATTTTCCCAATCTTTTAGCAAATCTTTCGAATTCCATCTCGAATAGAGTTCCTAAATCCTGATCGCGTACATCATTTCTAATTTCAAAGTTGCTAATTACGAGAGCTTGTCCATCTTCATTTGCCAGAGCATGGCCTATGACATCATTTGCCCTTTCTAGGACAAAATCGGCATCTGAACAACGGGGGAATCTATAATTGGATTGATCCTTGTCTTCCGCCTTTCTGAATTTGAACTGAGATGAACTTGGCATACCTTTTACATCTAGACTTAATTTTCCGGGGAATTTGAATAAAGAAACTAATCCAAGGATTAGGCCAAAGAATAGGCTGGACGCATGGGCTATAAAGACTGGTCTGTCGACGTGAGTTAAAGCCGCATCCAAGAATAGGAAAAGAAGAATTAATCCCGCCAGAAAAATAGTCACTGAAACGGAAATTTTTTTCCTACCAATATATGCAGGCTTGGGTGAGACGCTAGTTCCAGCGTATGAGAGCATTACTACTATCAAACTAACAGAGCTATAACCAAAGGCGATTCCAACAGAGGAACCCGCAACTGTAGACATTCCTGAAAACGTACAGTTCGAGATGCAATAATGAGCGAGGATGTCAGAGCCAATTAATGCGATAAATAGCGAAAAAGAGGCGCACGCAATCGTGCCCAAAAGGAAAAGCCTGGACAAATAGCGCCTCACCCTACTCGGATATTGGAAACAGCAAAAAGCAGCTAGTGAGCTTGCTACGACGATGTAGGGCGGATTCGTCCACCCGTCGAAGATTAGATTCCCTGTAACGGAACCTGGTAAGAAGTCGAGAGAAGCAGCCAAGTTGGCTGGAATTATGGGGAAATAACTTAGGACCAGAAAAATAATAACGAGAGCTTCTGTGGGTAAAATATCATAAAAGAAAAATGAAATCCCAGCAAGCGACCCCCTCACCGGCAATATCGATCCGCTCCAATTTTTCTAATTTGATCCTTTTTCCCGTACGCGAAATTGTTCGCCAAACCTTCCGTACTTTATTATCAATATCATTTGATCTGTATTGAATCGGGCTTGAGTTTGGCCAAAGGTTAGTATCAGGAACAAAGTTGAAAATACTTGAATAATTGTTTTTCAGAACCATTCGTCTAAGATGCCAGATTTTACAGCGAAATCTTCTGGGAGTTCTGTGGAGAGATCGCCATCGAAAAGGCAAGACCTTGATATTCTTTGTGCATTGCTTCGCCACTTTTCTGAAGATGGTGTTGAACCTGAGTGGAATATCGGGAAGGATGCTGAAGACATTTTCCAACGAGACAATGAAGACTTCTCGCCCAAGTATGTTCCGAGGCTGGATTTCGCTGTAGGACCTTTCAACCGTGGTGTAAACCCTTTTGATCATAGAGACATCAGACGGCGGGCGAGAAATGAGACTGTAGGAAGACTTTTAGCTCTGAACGATGCACAGCACAGAGATTTGACAGCTAACGAAAATCCGAGGTGCCTTTTAGCTGTTGAAGTAGAATCATCTACTGGTCGAAAACACAGGATGGGGAGTATTCTCAATGCCTCCTTCATAGGATATTACGGTATTGTTGTCGCTAAGGCGAGCAAAGGAGAGTCTGAAGATAAAATCTACGAATCGCTCACAAATATTCGAACTTACATCGAAGTCATGAAGGTGTTACGAAAGACGCAATTGATCCTATCCAACGTTGTCATAGCGAAAAAATCATCACTCATCAAGGCTTTACGATGAGGTACCGAATGGAAACCAAGGTTGATTCAATGTCGATCGTTCTAAATGGCCTAAAGAAACAAGATGAACCAAAAAACTAGATCTTATAATCGTTAAACTGCGAAGCTTCCTTCGACTCGGTGAAGAATCTGCTTTCCTCCTGTATGAAGTTAAGATTCCAGCTTCCTGATTGTTTGTGAGCCTAAAGTACAATTCCCATCCCCGCATGTCGGAACAGCCGCGATTATCGCAAATGACGGGCCCACAGAGACCCGAACCCACGACCCTCAACCAAATTGGGCCCGATTATCGTCAGGAGTCGGTCAAGAATCCCACC
>JAPCJU010000020.1 GCA_027886795.1 Nitrososphaerota archaeon
AGTTTCACATCAAAAAATCTTGAGACATATGGGATCGCGCGGATCAAATATTCGCACCCTTTTTGGTGGGTGAGGCGACCCACAAACAAAACGAGCTTTTCGCCGGGGAATACACCGTGCCTTTGTCTTACACGTTCTCTGTTCGGATGGATTCCGTTGAATTTATCCGGATCTATTCCTATCGGTATAACTCGGACCTTTTTCTCAGGAAGCTGAAACTGATTCCTTGCGTCGATTTTCATCGACTCACTACAAACAATGACAACTGAGGACTCATATGTAATCCACCATTCCAGGCTGTCAACCATCTTACTTTCAGGGGTGGTTACACCGCTGCTCCGCCTGAATTCGAGGGAATGCAGGGTCGAGACCATGGTAGTTTCCAAGAAAGTCTTGATTTCGGCGCCGCATGGAAGTACGAGCCAGTCGTGAACGTGGACAATATCGAACGCACCGGTCTCTTTTGCCAATCTGCCCGCCCGCTTCGAAAAGTAATGATTCATCATCATAACCCAAGTCTGAAAAGTTGGCGTAGGAGTTTCTATGCGAACCCTGTGCACGATTACTCCCCTGTCGTTATCTTCAAATGATGAACCTGGCATTTCATTTGTAATCACGTGCACTTCGTGACCCAATTCGGTCAGCGAACGTGATAGTCCCTCGACCACTCTCGAAATCCCTCCTACTATTCTGGGTGGGTACTCCCACGAGAGCATTAGAATTCTGAGCCTTTGTTTAGGATTATTTTCCAAATTGCCACGAGCTCTATTTCAAGGAATGAGGGAAAAATTACCGGTTCTTGTCTTATGTCATCGTGTCGTTGCCCGTAACGATGTCTGATACTTTGTTTTGAAACTCTCGAAGGATCGTCGAAGCAGACTGAAGATTTGACGATTCTGCGACAATGTCGAAGACCGGCTCGTCCGTGCTCGGATTGATGAAGACCCATCCGCCCTCGACAAGAAACTTAATTCCCTCCAGACTTTCAACTCTCTTCTCCCCAAAATCCATGGCAAGTCTGCGCATTATTCGGCCCCTTTCATTCCAGGGGACTAGCACTACCCCCCTTGCAATCGTAGGCTGGTAGATCGTACTCTTTACCTCATGGATTCTCGCACCCGTGCTAGAAAGATATTCGACAATCTTCCCCGCGGCCAGTAACCCGTCAGGAAATGGCAAGTCTTTGGAAACGATGAACTCTCCAGCGTCATTGCCGGCAAAAGTAGCTCGACCGGAACCGACAGCTTCCATCAACGCACGCGGTTCGGTCTTTAGACGATGAACCACTTGTCCACTACGTTCGGCAATGTTTTCGATCAGACCTGACGAACTGACGGGGACTGCTATCGCACCAGGTTGAATTCGCATCATTATCTCCGTCATCAAAGCCAGGGCTTCATCCCCGCTTAACATTTCTCCCGTTTCATCCACAATTCTAATCGTGTCACCACCGCCAGCAAATCTGAATCCAGCGACCGCGCCAACAGCGGTAACAATATCCTTTAGATTTGATGGACTACTAGCTACGGATAGAGTTGTTGAATATGTGCCGGTACTTGCATTCAAACTAACAACCTCGCAACCCAGTTTGGAAAGAATTTGGGGCGCGGTTACAGATACAGGTCCCAATGCACAGTCTACGACAATCCTGGGTCTCGAGCTAGTTATCGGTCTGGAATCAACACTTTTGAGCACTAACTCTTCGTAAGCGTCGTTGCTCTGTGGAAGATAGTAAATGTCCGAGAGCTCTTCATAAGAAGATCTGTGAATCTCTTCCTTGAACAGAATACTCTCTATTTTTCGTTGGACTTCAGAGCTGATATTGAATCCGCTCGAATCAAGGAATTGCAGAATCGAATAATCCGGCTCGATCGGATTGGTACCAAAGTAAACTCCACCATCAAGTCTGTTCGAGACTATTGATAGCCGAGTAAGTGGCAGGGGAGCGGCCCGGAGGTTAAAGACTGTGTTTCCAGTCGATAACAATCCGGCAATAAATGATCTCTTCAACATTCGCGAGGATCTTAATGTGTCTCTCGCGACGACCACTTTCCCCTTAGATCCGGCGAAAGTCCCAAATGCGGCGCCTAACTTTGCGGTAATTTCAGGGGTTATCTCTACGTTAGAGATTCCTATTATTCCACGATTGCCAAAGATATTTCTCTGCCAGGTAAGACCCCAGACAAGGTTCTCCCGGACAATCGCCCCGCTTTCGATGCTTTTGTCTGGCCAAATCCTCACCTTCTGCGCAACTTCAGTACCAGTTCCCAGTTGCGTCCCGTCGCCGACAATCGCCTCCTCAAAAACTCTAGCTCTGGGACGTAAGACGGAGCTTTTTCCGATAACGCAGCCTTTCGCTTCGGCTTCACGTCCGATGTACGCAAAATCGTATACAACAGATCTTGAAACGACTGCGTTTGATTCGACAGAAACATTCGTTCCTATGCAAGTCAAAGGGCCTATGGAAGCGTGCTTGCCTATGGAGGATCGAGATCCAATAAGACACGGCCCCACGAGTTGAGCTGTCGAATGAATTTCGGCACCTTCTTCTATCCAAATGTTGTCGGGAGATTGTTTCCCGGGAATCTCGACGCCCGTCTTGCCTGAAAGAATATCGTGGTGAGCCGTGATGTATTGAGAAGGAATCCCTACATCGCACCAGTAGCCGTCCAAAGGGAGAGCATAGATCGGTTCACCCCTTTTCAGAAGCTTCGGAAATAATTCCTTGGAGAAATCGTATTGCTTCTCGGGATCAATCTCTCGCAGCGCTTCTTTGCTGATTACATAAATTCCACTATTGACCGTGTCGCTGAATACTTCGGACCAGCCAGGTTTTTCTAAAAAGCGCGAAATTCTGCCTTCCGGGTCAGTCATGACAACTCCGTACTCGAGGGGGTTTTGAACTCTCGCCAAACCTATCGTGACCATGGCGCCCTTTTTCTTGTGAAATTCGATCAACCTTGTAAGATCGAAATCTGTCATCACGTCCCCAGAAATTACAAGGAAAATGTCGCTCAACTCTTGTTCGATCGCCTTCACTGAACCCGCTGTTCCAAGGGGCTTATCCTCGAAGGAGTAATTCAGGTGAATGTTGAGGTCCTTAGCTCTTGCAAAAGCGGTTGTGATCTGATCAGCGAGATAATGCAGAGTGATGTGAGCTTCGCTAATGTCGTGTTTTTGTACCAGCCGAAGTACATGCCACAATATCGGTCTGTTTACGACCGGTACAAGGGGCTTGGGTCGAGTGGAGGTGAGCGGCCGGAGTCTAGAACCTTCTCCTCCCGCCATCACGACCGCATGCAAATAGAAACCACCCGTTTACAAGGAGTCTACTGCGAAGAACTAAGATATCAGTTTTCTTCAGACAATTCTAGAAAGAAAATTCAGACGCGTCTTTAACTCGTTCTTCAAGTAATCAATGGAAGGGGTCTGAATTGGATCAATGTGCCTGAATATTGCGGCATAGTAAGATGCGTAATCCAGAAAATACAGCATTGAAAGAATTCTACTCAGGTACGTCGTGCCGATGCTCGGCGCCTGAATAAATTGAAACTTGGATTTCTTCAGAATATCTTCTATGATCTGAAATCTGGTTTTGATTTCAAGCGGATCGTCCTCGAGCCGTAAAAAGATGGGGACGAAAGTTGATCCGCTAGGATCCTCTTTCGCGACGCGCTTCTTTCCCGAAAACGTTCTGTCCCAGCCGACAATCTCGTTGTGGCAGAGTTCTGGAATGACGCCGTCGAACCCATGCATCTTCGCGTTTTCATTAAGAGACTGTCTGAACCTAAGACCCGCCGCTCTTGTGCGTTTGGAGGAATAGACAAGAGGTACGGAGTTTTTTCCTTGGGATACGGCAGACGCAATTTCGAGAGATCGGTTTTGTTTTGCCGATGCCCTAATACAAAGCTCCTGAACTCTGGACAAACTATCGATTGAGTCCGACACCTGCTCTTCGGGGACGCGCAAGTACCCGTTTTGCATCATGAATTTCAGGACGACAAAGAAGAGGCCGGGGAAGGAGGATCTCGGAACCTTCAACATGGACGTCTTCGTAAACTTAATCCGAGAATTTGCCTTTGAGAATCGCTCTAACTGACCACCGGAACCGAAAGTGCAAATATCAAATCCTCTCTTGCTGGCTTCAGAAAGAACAGAGAGAGTCTCCTCGGTGTTTCCGCTCGCACTTACTCCAACAACGAGAGTCTCATTTGAAAAATACTTTGGCAAGTGATAATCTTTGAGAACATCAATCCTCAGAGAGTCAAACTCCATGGAAAGATCAGAAATAACTTCGCCGACGATACCGGACCCACCCATCCCGGCAAAAAGAATCGAAGAATAAGTTCTTTCAAGCTGAGGAGGTACGGCTTCTTCCCATGAAGCTCTTGAAAAACTGGGCCAAGAGTCAAAGTCAGAACGGAGATTTGAGGTATCTATTTTCGGTAAGGAATCCAGAATTGATTCGATTTTCTTAGCAGAAACATGGGCGCGTTTCACAATTCTTACAACTCACAAAAGCTTGAACCGACTCTTGGCTACCCGTTGAAAAGCCCTTTCGCTCTGCGTCATTTTATAAACTGACCTTATGAGCGCCTCCCTTGACGGACTCATCGACAGACCTCTTCTCTCCATCATTCGCCTTTGGGTCATGATTGAACTTTCAAAGCGGATTTCCGAGCTTTTCGCCCCGAGAGACTTTGCGTACATTGTAAACGAGGGTACGTCCTCAGCTGTAACACCAAAAATTTGAGAGCTCACTCCAATTTTTCTGCCTGCCATGACGAGGGTTCCTATGGCTGTCTTTGCCATATCTCCAAATATTGCACCAAATTTCATCAGACCTGTTCCAACTGATTTCCGGCCTAAATTTGACTTTATTTCGCCATACGTATTTTTGAGATTCGAGTTCGTCGTTAGTGCTCCAAGATTTACCCAGCTTCCCAATACAGAGTGACCGAGAAAGCCGTCGTGACTCTTGTTGCTGAATTCCGAAATGATCGATTCTTCGATTTCACCCGACACTCTGCAATTAGGACCAATCGAAGTTCCTTCTCGAATTTTTGCCGATTTCACTTTTGTCCCGCTTCCAATAAAACAGGGCCCCGATAGGTGCGAGAAACTTTGAATCTGTACATTATCACCGATTATTACTGGACCTCTCCTGGAATCAATCGTAACGAACCGTTCAATATCAGACGAATCTGGCACGACTGTCTTATCGCCCCTGACTTCGAAGCGACTCGATTTTTCAGAGACAACGGCTGGTTGTTTCTCTAAGAATTCGGACGAGATCTCTTCGGAATTTCGGCTTAACAGATCCCATGGATAACGTAAGAGCCCGCCGTTGATCAAGTCATCGGGAATCTGCTTGAACTGAATTTTCGGATTCTTCGATCTGACTATGCTCCGTGCCAGGGATGGACTTGCCCCGTCTAGCTGACCGAAAACAAGATTGCCGGAAGAATCGTGGAACAGAGTTTCGCTGCTATCGTTTAGAGCATTATCCATAAATCTCCAGATATCTTGAGTCGGCGAGATTAGGGAGTTGACCAGAACGCATCGACCCGAAACTTGTTCATTTATTTTCGAATTCGGGTGGATTTCCTTTGTAACAGATTCCAGGTACTTGGGAACGAAAAGATCCGAAGGAGAGGAAGACACTTTTCTTTCAATCTTTCTCAGTAAGGACTCGGTCCCTAGGATGAGATCAGCTGCGAGTTTAGTGTAAGTCAAGGGGTAAAAATTTTCGCGAACGGAAGTTTCACAAATTACTAAGCGGGAATTTCTTATCTTCAAAGGACTTTGCCCATTTTTTCTAGGAAAAGCTCGTCAGCCTTACGATAAGATTTTTCGTCCCCAATATCCAGGAACTCTTTGCCTTCAATTACGTAAGTGGAAACCTTCCCACCCGTTTTTATGATGCCTCTAACGACGTTATCGAAACCATACATTTGCCCGCGTGGAATATATTCGAAAAGCTTGGGTTCTGCGACGTAGCAACCGACGTTGATCAACCCTCCAACTTCAGGTTTTTCAGACCAGACGACTACGTCACCTTTTTTGTCCAGCTCTATCAATCCGTAAGGCAATTTCTGAGAGTATTTCATGAGCCCCATAGTAACAATTGCTTTCGACTCTTTGTGGTGTTTCAGCATGTCTCTTAGGTCAAAATCGAAAACCGAGTCCCCATACAACAGATAGAAAGAGGACCTGATACCCGGCTTTGCATTCAACAGCTGACCGGAAATACCCAGAGGCTTTTTGGATCGAACATAGGAAATTCGAACACCCCATTCAGAACCGTCCCTGAAGTGCGATTCTATCATTTTGTGAAGATAGCTGACCGATAGAACGACATCCCTGACACCATTTTCCTTCAACCACATGATCAGGTGCTCCAACAAAGGTTTGTCTCCGAGCGGTAGCATCGGTTTTGGAACAAAGTAAGTATAAGGCCTCAGTCTCGTTCCCATTCCGCCTGCTAATATGACGGCTTTCGGAGACGAAGACATCATTTTCGAAAATTGAAAAATTACTTAGTAAAAGTTTGTGGAGATGCGCCCAGTAATTCTCGGTTATTTTCGATTTCTCAAAGATTAGTTAGTCGACGAGGGCGAACATTTTCTATTTGGAGTAGACGAGAACGTCAACCATTATTCCTATGAAAACAAAGAAGAGGTATGGACTGGATATCTTGAAGACAGTCCAGGCTCTTGCGGGAGATGGATCTTTCAATAACCAGGCATTCACGAGTAGCATAACGCCGCCCAAGCCGCCGGTCACGAGAAAATATATGAGATGAAGATGAAAGCTGCTGTAGAACACGGGAATGATGCTGTAAAGAACCATTACGATTGTTGTTATTGCGATAACTTGTACCGATCGTCTCTCTGAAATCACAACTGGAAGCATCGGGATTTTCGCTTCAGTGTAGTCTTCTCGGAAGCGAATTGCAAGTGACCAAATATGTTCCGGTATCCAGAAAAAAACAAGAAAACCCAAGAAAATGGCAGTCGATAGTGGGATTACCGGATTTGTTGAGGCAAAATATCCAACAAGCACCGGCATAACGCCAGAAAATCCGCCTAGTATGATATTCAGCCAACTTCGCCTTTTTAGGGCGAAGCTGTAAACGATGGTGTAGTCGAGGAATCCTACCAACATTGCAAGCGAACTGTATGGACTGAGGTAGTACGAAAGGGCCAGGCTGAGAGCCAAAAGGCCGATGCCGTAGACAGCTGCATTATTTGGAGAGATACGACCGGAAGGAATCGGCCTCGACTTTGTCCGTCGCATTATCGCATCGATGTCTCGGTCAAAATAGCTTCCTATCGTGTTCGCGGCGGCTGAGCCAAGCCAGACCGAGACACCTACAAGAATGAGGGAAAGAAAATTAGTATGCCAACCTGCCGAAGCGACGTAAGAAGCCGCTCCGCAAAATACTAACAGAGATATGACGTTGGGTTTGGTGACATAATAGTAGTCTCGAAGGGTGCTAGAAGTTGAGGCGGCTCCAGGTTCTAATGGACTCGTTTTCGTCAAAATAACTATCTCCATCCATCAAGGAAAATATGTAATCGGAGAACGAGTCATGTTAGATTCTCAATCTCCGATTTCAGAAAAATAATTCAAGTATACAACTTGGCCTTTGAATTGCTTTACAAGTCGAAATTTTCCTAGCATCGTTAATAATAGTTTCAGTCCTGATAATTTTGTTTTCTGAGCGTCTTTCCCAATCAAGAAAACATCCCGCCCGAAGTACCGGGTTCACTTTCACCGGGATATTGCACGAACCAGATCGGAAAAATTGCTGACATTATAGTAAATCATCAAATTGTCTAAGTCTTGTCCATCATCAAGATCAACTGAGAGCTCTTTCCACTCGATTACCTTGAAATGAAGTTTCCTGTTTTCGGCTTCGCTGATATGATTCGCAACGCTGTTGTCATCATAATGTAGCTGGATACTCTTTGATAATTTGAAGCCCAGAAGATTTGTTCCGTCCTTCCTAAGTGACGGATTAATGACCATATCGCAATCATCTAACAAATCGATGACTCGGTCGACAATTGAAGCTGAAATCAGTGGTAGATCTGAAGGAAGAAGCAGTATTTTCGATTCTTTGTCTGAAGGAATTCGATTGATACCGTCCGTCATTGCCGAGTTGACGCCACCATGTCTTTCTGACTCTTGAATGATTTCCAGTTTTGAAAAACTGTCCAATCCATCCCGAGCTTCGAGTTTGTCGGATGCCACCAAAACTATTCGATCGACCTTGGAATCTTGGAGAGAAGAAATTACTTTTTGCAACAACCTGCGGGTTAGCTCCGCTCGATTTAGAGCGGATAGGTTCGAATTAAGACGCTTCTTGGAATCACGAAATTCTCTGACTGGAATTATTGCAAAAGTCAGGGTCAAAAGGCTCCAATTAACTCCTCGGCAATCGAGCTTGTCGATACATCATCTAGCTTGGTGTTTGTCTTCACGCATTCTATACTCAAGTCTCTTATTCCGTTAACAATTTTGGGATCTTCACCTTCATCGACAAAAAACAATTTCAGGTATTTGGAGTACAACTTTGCTACTCCGAGACTGTTAGATTCGATACCCAGTCCACCCATGAGCTTTGCAGCTGGACCCGAGAATGGTTTGTTGCCCACGAAAGGACTTATGCCGATAACTTTCGCCCTTGAGAGTTTCCTAGCAAAACCTTTGAGACTTATTGTCGGCAATATGCTTGTGACAGGATTTGCAGGACAAATGATGACATTGTTGGAGCATGATTCTAAAGCAAGTTGATTAGGCTTAGCTTCGGTGTGACCCAAATATTCAACTCCCAGTGGTTCAAGACTAGCTCTCTTTTTCACCCAGTATTCCTGCAAATGCATTTTTCCCAAGATTGTCAAGATGAATGTTTGCAAGAAATCGTCTGACGCTACATGAATTGGATAGCTAGTCCTCATGATTTCGCAATAGTGATTTGTGATTGACGAAAGTTTCCAACCATCCCTAAGAAGCTCGGTTCGCCTCAACGACATGGCAAAATCTTTGTCTCCAAGGCTAAACCACTCGGGAGAATTTTCGATTTCTGACAACTGCTGGTTTGCAAGTAGACCATCGGAATTCAGCCCCCAGCCTTTCGAATTGTCGAGCCGCCCTGACAGCGCGTAGGTTATGATATCGATATCCGGGCACACGAAAAGTCCATGATACCAAAAATTATCTGCGACGTTAGCGACAAACCCTAGTTGAGTTGTCTGGATTTTTTGACAATAACTAGAAATCGCGCGCGCGAATTTTGAAGAACCGGATCCACCACAGATTACTCCGAGGCTTCCCTTCAATTTCTTTCAGCTATCTGAAAAGATCACGCGACGGCTTCCTTGCGAGAGATCTTGCCGAGACCTCCGACCTCTTGAATGGATAACCTCTGATAATTACAGCGGGGACTCGATCGAGCTTGTTCATGCACAATTCGGCTGCTGAAGCAAGCTCGTCCGCGGTACAGATGACCGTTGCCTTTAGATTGTAACCATACTGGTCGGTTTTTCCGCGATAATCTACAAATGGCTCAATGCCAGATAGTCCAATAGCGACGTCCACCTGACCTTCTCTCCAGGGTCTTCCGAAAGTATCGGATATCACGACCGCGACTTCTGCCCCCAATGTTTCTTTCATCGCGTCTCTTATTTTTCTTGCAGACTGGTCCGGATTCCTAGGTAGAAGCACAATCTTCCCAAGCTCAACATTCGACTGATCGACTCCCGCATTGGCACAGACAAACCCATGGGGTGTCTCCGCAATTATCAAGCCTTTTACCATCTTCACTATTCGACGTGATTGCGATAATATCACCTCCACCAGTCTGGGATCTTTTCCAAGATGCTTACCAGATTTTATTGAAAAACTGCTTGGAGAAACCGATTCTAGATCGACAACGTTGCCTTCGGCTTTTGATATAATCTTGTGAGTGACCACGATCACATCGCCTGTCTTTATGGTCTGGCGATTTTTTCTCAATGATTCCATTAACAACAGGGCGACATCCGCTCCTTTCTCGACTTCCTGGATTCTCTCAATAGGAATTATCTGAATTGAACTAGTTGTGACCAAGATTTTCGATCTTCTCCAAATCATGAAGTCACAGAGGCAGGCAGCTTTCTTTTGTGTTCGCTTATCACAAATCGATGGATTATTTCATTCACTATTTCCTGTCTAACTTTCAATAGCTGAGATATTTTCCTAGCGGATGTTCTTGATTCATTCAGGAGCGATAATACTCTGTCGATAACGTCGTAGTCGGCAGGTAATTCTTCAGTAGCCACTTGGCCCGACCATAGATTTGGACTAGATGGCTTCGTTATGATGCGCACTGGTAACTTGAGAGTTTCACCGAGCGCTCGAACTTCAGTCTTGTAAAGATGTGCGATCGGCAGAATGTCCGCAGCACCGTCTCCAAACTTGGTAAAATAACCTTCCATTATCTCGGACTTGTCCCCTGTGCCTGCAACTAATAGATTTCTTTCGTTGGCAATTGAATAAAGCAGTACCATTCTAGATCTTGCCTTGATATTTGCAGAAGTAATTTTGGAAATGGCGAATCGTCTAGATCTTAACGAAGATTCGAATGCTTGAACCATTGGACTAATAGGGAGATCGATATTGTTTATGCGTAGCAGACGAATTAGTCCCTTCGCATCCGAGAAATCTATGGAATTGTGGAGATGATCTTCAAACATTAAGACTCCTGTGACTTTGGTCGGACCTAAGGCCTTGGTACAAAGAGCTGCGGTAACAGCGCTATCTATTCCGCCGCTGATTCCGAGTACGATACCTTTTGCTCCGGATTGGCTAACTTGGTTTTTGATAAATTCTGTTATTTTTCGAATTCTTGAACTAACCGATAGTTGAGGAGCTTTAATTGAAGCACTGATCTGAGCACGATCTTTCTTATCAATCAAGGTTTTTGGCAGGCTGACTGACATATCGGATATTAGCTTTGTTTCTTGGACATGAAATAATTATGGATGGCTCAAAATGAAATTTTTCGGAATAGCATCATGGCCTATATTTGAATACGGGTTTTTCAATTTGCGTTCACTAGCCAGTTAAGAAGTATATTTTTCATAATGTCTTAAAACATGCTCCGGCATGCTCACTTGCGTCCAAACTGAAACAGTTCGATTCGCGCTTTAACTAGAAAATGGTTTAGTCAGCTTTGTCGTCAACAGTACCAATCTACCGGCATCAAGGTGGGTTTCTATTCGGGATTCTTTTGGCGATCTTTGTAGTTGTTCTCGTCTACCTTTTTTTCGGTGTGGCAGAGATTGCGTTTGAGAGAATTGGATTCAGCAGAGAAGAATTTGTCATCATTCTTGCTCTAACTTTCATCGGGAGTTTCATCAATATTCCGGTAACGAGGATAACCAATGTTGAAAATATGGTTGATTATCGCGAGGTCAGAGTATTTTGGGTAACGTATAGAATTCCTCAAAGTACTCGAAAACAGATTTCGACTCTTGTCATAGTAAACGTGGGAGGTGCGATCGTTCCCACAATCGTCTCTCTTTTTCTGCTCGTCAGTCATCCATCTTTGTTGGGATATGCAGCGGTTGGCCTTCTTGTAAGTTCAGTAATCGTACATCTTGTTGCAAGGAGGGAAAGAGGAGTGGGCATCGTAACTCCGGCATTCATTCCGCCAATTGCGGCCGCAATAATTTCGCTTTTGATCGCGCCGGCGTCTGGCGCGGCAATAATAGCATATGTTTCCGGATCAATGGGAGCTCTTATTGGCGCAGACCTGACGAATCTCAGGGGAATAACGAAGCTCGGCGCGCCTGTGGTAAGTATTGGGGGCGCGGGAACATTCGACGGAGTTTTTCTGACTGGGATCATGGCCGTCCTGATCGTTTCAATTCACTAATTTGGAAGTCAAGGCAATCTCAATCTGAAGTCGCAATTTTTCAGTAAGTTCTAGAAAAAGCTGCTCAGATCTTAGTCTTAATGTCGTAATTAGAATCGTTCAATTTGTCGAAAAGTAGCGGGCCCGGTGGGATTTGAACCCACGACCCCCGGCTCCGA